>DASPMH010000463.1:0-2662 GCA_035627175.1 Terriglobales bacterium
AACGGCTCGGTTTCGGTCGGAATACTGGTGGCGGTAGGAATACTATCGGTAGCGGTCGGAATGCTCTCGGTCGCTGTCGCCACCGCTGTCTCAGTCGGAAATGCGATCGTTGCCGTGGCGGTCGCCTCGACAGGCGTGGCCGAGGGCGCACCGGTCGTCTGCAAGATGCAGCCAGACATCACCGTACCCAAAGCGCTAACCAACTCATCGATGGCAACGCCGCCGTCTCCATCGCGATCGCCCGCGGGGCAGCCGGCCATCGCCATTTCCCCGAGCGCGATCTGCACCATGGTGAGAATCTCGTCGACCGTGACCGCGCCGTCGACGTTGCAATCGCCGTCGCAAGCATCTGCTCGCGCCGTACCGATCTGCGGCGGTGCAAGCAAGCCGCCGAGGAAGAGCAGAAGCAACGCCGTTCGAGCCGATCGCGGGGTGAAAGTCGTCATGCGAGTCTCCTGAATTGCCCACCGACGGCGCGCAACTTTTGCGCTTGGCGCGATGGGCCACGCGTACCGTGCAGCCGGCGTGCCACCACCCGTTTTGCCATTTACCGAAGCCGGAGAGCGCGTGGGGCAGGAAAAACTGGGACGACGCCGCCCTTCTTACACACGCAGCTCAGCCGCCGCAGCGACAGCAATCATGCCGGCGCGCAGCCATCGACCGAGCCAAGCCCCGGCAGTAGCTACGTCGCCGCCACCTCTGAGCACCTCTCCGATCACCGCCTCCAAGCTACGTTGCTGCGACAGCACGGTCAGCGCAGTTGCCTCGGCGGCGGGGATCACCTCGCAGCAAACTTCGTGGCCGTCCCGGTAGATCAGCGCCGACTGGCCGCCGGTGTGGAGATCGAGATCGATCTGCTCGATCGCCGTTTCTCGCGCCTGCCACAGAGTTACGATCGGCCAAGGACTCGAGACTACGGCGACATCCGACCTGAGATCGATCGTCGAGCTCACCCAATCTGCGAGACTTCCGCGCGCAGCCGCTTTGCCCTCAGCGGAAGCCGGCACGTCGGCATGAAAAGCACGGACGATCGCCCACTCGAGCCGCGCCAGATCGGCGAGGAAGGGCAGCTCGGCAGTGAGGGGATCGCCACCCAGATAATCGCGCAGGCCGGCGCCGCACTGATTGAGGTCGTACGTCACGGGTGGGGATACCGCGACGAAACGATCGACGAGCTCCGCAAAGCGGCGCCGCCCGCACAGGTGCGCCAGCGCCGGATAGGCTTCCTGCAGCGCCGACCGCAGGCGTGCGAGATAGCCGGCGGCATAAACATGGATGCGGGCGTGAGCATCGCAGCCGTCGGGTAGCTTCAACCATTCTCCTGGACCGCCGCCATCGACGATGCATTGCGCCACCTGCTGCTGCACCGTGCGCAGACCATCCCGGTCGTCGCACAGAAGGCTGTCGCTCTCCTCGCGGACGATCTGCCGCGCGATTCCAACCTCCTCACATACTCGCTCGAACGACGGGAGGTCGGCGTCCCATTCGACCAAGGTCGAGACCGCACCGAAGCGGCGGACGGCATAGCGATACAGCTGCCACACCTCGGCATGTACCGGCGCACTGTGGGTATCGAAGAGATACCCGCCCATGTCTGTAAATCCGGCGAGGTGAATCTGGACCACCCGGTTCGCCGGCAAGCCGTCGATGTACTCGAGCGGATCGAAGCCGAGATTGCGTGCGCTGACGTAGACGTTGTTGATGTCGAGCAGAATGCCGCAGTCGGCGCGGCGCGCCAGCTCCGCCAGCATCTCCCACTCGCGCAGACGCGACTGGGCGAAGCCGATGTACGAGGAGGGATTCTCCAGCGCAATTTGCCTGCCGAGAGATTCCTGCACCCGCTCGATCCGCTCGCTGACGTAGGCGAGGGTCGCCTCGGTGTAAGGCAGCGGCAGGAGATCGTACAGGTGGCGCCCGTCGATACTGCTCCAGCAGAGATGATCGGTCACCAGCGCAGGCTCGATCCGTTCGATCAGCCTTCGCAGGCGGAGCAAGTACGGTCGGTTCAGCTCGTCCGCCGAGCCTATCGACAAAGCAACACCGTGAAGGGCGATCGGATAGTCGCGGCGCAGCCGCTCGAGCACGTGGAGCGGCCAACCGCCGGTGTCGAGATAGTTCTCGGTGATCGCTTCGAACCAATCGCAGCGCCGCGCGCCGCTGAGAATCTCCGGGTAGTGCTCCGCGCGCAATCCGACACCGAAACCGAGTGACGCGGTATTCAGCGAGCTCATGCGCGCGGAGCCTGCGAGATTACTTCTTCTCGGGAGTCAAGCGGCCGCCGGCCATCTTCAGGCAAGCCTCCTCGCTCTCGACCTCGACGAAGCCCTGGCCCTTGCAGCCGTTCTTGCCGCCGCAGCCGTGTCCGCCGCCGGCACAGGCGCCCTGCCCCTTGCACGCGTTGGCGCCGTAGCACTTGATCTTGTCGCCTTCGGCGTGAGCGGGGCTCACCGCCACCTGTCCCGCCGCCGCCAACATGCCCGCGACCGCGGTCGCGAGCAGCATCTTCTGGTTGGTCTTCATGATCGTCTCCTCCTCGGGGCCATCGCCCCGTCCGTTGTATTGTTGGCTTTTCGATGCCGCGCCGAGGCGATCGTTTCAGGTGAGCTCATTCGGCTGCACGCGCCGCAAGCGGCACTTCGCCGGTCGCCGCGCTCGAATGGCC
>DASPMH010000464.1:0-2220 GCA_035627175.1 Terriglobales bacterium
TGCACCGAGATCGGCGCTACCGTCACATCGACGACGCCCTCGGTGGCGAACTCGCCGTCACTTGCTTCGTAGGTGAAGCTGTCGCTGCCGAGGAAGCCCGGAGATGGCGTGTAGGTCGCTTCGCCGTTCGGCGCGATCGTCACGGTTCCGTGCTGCGCCGGCTGGCGCAGCCTGGCGCTCAGCGGGTCGTGATCCGGATCGGTATCGTTGGCCAGCACGTTGAACTTGCTGCCGAACTTGGGCGTGGTCTCGACTTCGTCTTCGTTGGCCACCGGCGGCTCATTCGTCAACAACGAGTCGAGGTGATCCAGGATGCGGGCGGCATAGACCGCATAGCCCTTCGTGTTCGGATGGGCTGTCCCCGTCGTGTCGCTCTGCGATCCGAAGATCGTGCCGAAATCGTCACCCTGCGTCTCGAGCGAGTCGGTGGCGGTGTTGATGTAGCGGTCGTTCGCGCACATGCCGTGCTTCTTGAAGCCGTCGGCGATGCCGTCGACGAACGTAAAGCCGGCGTTCTCGGCTCCAATCGAGACGGCTTGGTTGAGCTTGGGAGCCCAGATCGCCTCGGCCACGCCGATCTCGTCGAACTCCCATTCGCCGAGGAACGTGATGTCGTCGAAGAGCTGCGGGCACCGCAGGCCATTGTCGTTCTCGAAGAACCCCGGATACTCGAGCGCGAGCTTGAGCTCGTCTTCCACCTCGATGCCGTAGGAATCGAGCTGGTCTGCGAGCTTCTCCCAGCCCGGGATGACCCGTTCCAGATCCTCGTCGAACTGATCGCCCAGCAACAGATCGTCCGGCCCCACCTCCTGCTGATGGCAAAGCGTCTCGACGATGCAGACCGCGACCAGGTCCGAAAATCGCACGTCGTTGATGCCTCCCGCCACGATCAGCGAATCGACCTTGCGCGGAGCATGGGCGTTGCCGCCGGTCAGCGCGAAGTTGAGCTGGTCGACCTGTCCGGGAAGCTGATAGGGACCTTCGCCGTTGGGCGGCGGCTCCATGCCCGCGTACGGGCCCGTGATCCCCGTTCCGCGCTCGAAGCCATCGACGGTTTCATACGGGTCGAGAGTATCGAAGATCTTGGCGCGGTAGCGCATCGTGTTCAGCGTCGCTCCGGAGCATGCGAACGACAGGAACGTGACGCTGGTCTTGGGATCAGCGGCCTCGAGCAGCCTGGCGGCCTGCGCACCACCGGCGTTGTTGGAGCGGTGGCATCGGTCGTCGACCCAGTCCGCGTTCTGCTCGTACGGCGTTGCGAGCTCCGGATAGACGGGATGGTCGACCGCGCCTTCCCCGGATGCGGACGAGTCGCCGAGAACGACGATCAGGTAGTCCTTGACCTGGACCGGGCGCGTGTACACCTGCGTCGTCCCGTTCGCCTGTTTGACGGTCAGCTCGACCCAGTAGTTGCCCTCGGCCGGGAAATCGAGATACGTGAAGCAGTCGGTCGAGAACGCGCGCGTCTTGCCGTTCCAGCGCCATTGATAACGGGTCTTCGGCTTCGGGAAGAGCGGCTTCCCGTCCTCGTCCTTGGCGTCCGGGAAGTTCTCGTAGTTGTAGTCGGCCTCGCTCTGGCATCCCATGAAATTGAGGTGCCACGTCGTCGGATTCACGTAGGCAGGGTTGTAGGTCTCACGTTGCCAGGCGCGCGGGATGCCGCCCCACTCATGCCAGGCATCGTCCCAGGCGCTGAAACGATCCGGGGCGCTCCACTCGAATCCGTCGTCGCCCGGGTCGATGTAGGGGGGAGGACTGACTGGTGTACCGCCGGGCGAGCCTTCGTCGCCGGGATCGGGGTCGTAGCGCGCGTCGGCCGGCGCGGCGACGCACATCATCAGGACCTGCAGCAGCGCAACGAGCGCGGCTGCCGCTTGCGGCGCGCGTCGCCTGCGGGCTCGCGACGCTGCTTCGGATCGGTGGAACATCGGATTCATGATCTGCCCTCCCATCGTGTTGGTTGCTGTCGTTGTTTGCGGCGCCCTTGGTGCCGCTTCCCTCGCGCGACCGTGCCGGCTCCGACCGGTTGCTGCGCCGGGTGCCGTGCTATCGCCGGCGCTGCTCGTGCATCCGCGCCAGCACGCGACGCAGGATCGCGATCAGGCCCTCTGGCGACGTGAAGTTGCCGCCGTCGGCCGTGGCCAGCTCATCGACGCGGCCGCGAAAATCGTCGTCCCCGAGCCAATCGGTGAACTGAACGACGAACGCGACGCGCGTCGG
>DASPMH010000465.1:0-5385 GCA_035627175.1 Terriglobales bacterium
GGTCTACGAGGGCATGGTCGTCGGCGAGTACTCGCGCGACAACGATCTCAACGTCAACATCTGCCGCGAGAAGAAGCTGACCAACATTCGCGCCGCGGGGCGTGACGAGAACATCATCATCACCCCGCACCGCGAGCTCAGCCTCGAAGACGGCCTCGAGTGGATCGGTGACGACGAGCTGGTCGAGGTGACACCCGAGTCGATCCGGTTGCGCAAGCGAATCCTGGGTCAGTCCTTTCGCCCGAGCAAGCGTTCGGTAGAGTAGCTTGGCTGGCCGGGTGACTTGCGGCACTAAGGTTGGATACGAGACAAAGGAGAGGCAAACGATGGCCAATGATGAACGCGACCGTCTGGGCGACAAGCTGAAGGATGTCGAGCGGGCCCGCGAGGATCGTTATTTCGCCGAGCAGGACAAGCGTTTGCTCGAGAAGATGCGACAAGCGGGCGGCGATCCCGACGCGGCCACGGCGAGCATGCAATGCCCGAAGTGCGGCACCGGGCTCAAGCAGGACACGATCGAAGGAGTCGAAGTAGATATCTGCCCCGGTTGCAACGGTATGTGGCTCGACGATGGCGAGTTGCGCAAGATTGCGCGCCGCGAAGACACCGGCTGGCTGGCGCGCTGGTTGCGCACTCCGTAAGCACCGCGCCGATCTGCCGCCGTCTACCGACGGCAGCTACAAGCTCCCCTGCCGCCGTCTACCGACGGCAGCTACAAGCTCCCTGCCGCCGTCTACCGACGGCAGCTACAAGCTCCCTGCCGCCGTCTACCGACGGCAGCTACAAGCTCCCTGCCGCCGTCTACCGACGGCAGCTACAAGCTTCCTGCCGCCGTCTACCGACGGCAGCTACATTGCGCCGCGGAAACAAAAAGGGCGGGAGGAAATCCTCCCGCCCTTGTGTTCGACCGGTAACAGCCGTTAGTCGGACATCCGGCTGAGGTGCGACAGGCTGAAGTAATCGTCCTCGTATTTGGACTCGAGGAACTGCGAGCTGTAGCGACCTGCCAGGCAAGCCCGGTTGGTCTTGTCGTTGACGCCGACCACCATGTTGGGTGAGACGGCGGTGAACGACTTATCGGCATTCGCCGACCAGTGATAGGCGCACATGGCGTTGTAGAAGTACTCACCGGCGCGGTTGTGCACCAGCTTCCACCAGATGCGGTACATGTCCTTGTCCATGTACATGATGACCCGGCCGAAGTTGTAATACGGATCTTCGGACTGACCTTCGAGGATCCACACCGGACGCGGCACCATCTTCAAGTTCTCGACCACCAGCCAGGGCGCGCCCTTGGCACCGGGGGTTTCATATGCGCCCTTGAAGTATGGGATCTCGACTTCGGCGCGAGTAGCAGAGACCGCCTTCTGGGGCAGATGCTCGGTGCTCAGCACCGGAGCGAGGATCTTGCCTTCGCCGACCAGCTTCCACTTGTAGTACTCGACCTTGCCGCCGTAGCAATTCAAATCGTCGGCGAAGATGTCGAGGCCGGCGACGGGATCGGAGCGGGTTGCCGCGTTGACGCGCCGCACCCGGCGGGTCGACGGGACGAAGAACCAGGCTTTGTCCTGTGAGGTCCAATCGTTGATGCGCTTGGTCAAACCGCCGACGCCATCGACGTCCTGCGGCTCGAGCACGTTGGACATGGCGACCGAGCGCAGCCCTTCGTCGTTTTCGATCGGACCGGCGGAGCGGCCGAGGAAGGACTGGGTGTGCAGCCACAACTTGATGCGCTTGAACTCGCCGCTGCTGTCGATGCCGTTGAGGGTGAAGGTCGCGCCGAGGCCGTTGCCCATCTGGTTAGCGGACTCGAAGTTCCACGCCATTTTGCAGGCAGCCTGGGGATCCTTCGGATCGATCTTCGGGAACGGATAGCCGAAATAGAACTCCGGCATCTTGCCGGTGCTGACGTCTTTCAACCCACAGGTGGCCGCATCGACGTCGTACTTGCCGGCGTTGGCCTCGCTCGCCTCCCAAAATTTCTTCGAGTACAGCGCCTTGAACTTTTCGGGGTCGACGGGAACGACGTTGTACGAGTACTCGCCGTTCTGAACACGTTTCAGAGCCACTTCCGGCAAGAGATCCTTGCCTTGCTGCCAATTATTGCTGTCCAGCGTCCACGGCTTTTGGTCGTCTTGCGCCGCTGCCGGACGGACGCTCATCGGGATCGACGCGGACGTCGCCATCCCGACAGCGATTGCGAGAATCGCTCGCGCGGAAAACTTCATCGGAGATTCCTCCTTACTCTCTGTCGACGATATTTTTGTATGTACCCATGCCGAATCGGCAGTGACAAGCCCCTCATCGGATTAGACGATGATGTGGGCCTGTTCGATGTCCTGCACTCTGACGCCGTTCTTGAACAATTCCTTCAACTCCGGTCGCAAATGTCTCGGGCGGCGGCGCGCAAGGAAGGACGGACGCACCAATTTGACGAACGCGGGAACCACGACCAGTCCGCCGAAGAGGTTGTAGAACATCAACGACGCGAGCAAGAAGCCCATCTCCGCCTGGAACTTGAGCTCGGAGAACCACCAGAAGATCGATCCCGCCACCATGGTGGTGGCGGTGAAGATGATCGCTTTGCCGGTAGTAGCGGTGGCGTAATCGACCGCGATGTCGACGTCGCCGACCTCATCGTAGGTGTCGATCATGCGGCTGAAATGGTAGATGCCGTAGTCGACGCCGACTCCGGCGCCGGCTGCGGCGATCGGTAGCGAGTTGACGTTGAGGTCGATGTCGAACCACACCATCATCGCCTCGACGGCCAGCTGCGACAGCACCACCGGTATCATCAATATCGCGGAGCAAAGATGGGTGCCGTAGGTCAGGTAGAGGCACCAGTACACCACCGCGAAAATCATCACCAGGCTGGTCCAATAGGACCCGTCGACCTCTTCGTTGACGGCGGCGAGAATGCCGAACAGGCCGCCGGCGTAGCGGAAGCGGACCTGGTCGTTCTCCGAGGCGTAATGCTCGCCGAAGCTCTTGGCGCGTTCGATCGCGCCCATGATGATCTCGTGCGAGTACTCGCGGAAGAGCGTCACCACCGAACCATAGCGGGCGCTCGAGTCCATGAAGCGATCGAGGTCGCCCGAGGCGGCGGCGTTCTCGAAGAAGTAGAAGAGCTCGGCGATGTCACGAGGCTTGGCCGGCACGATGCCCCATTTGGGATCGCCGTCGTGATAGAGGCTGGCGAGGCGCTTGACGATCTCGAGTACGGTGATCGTGCCGCCGGCGCCTTCGGCGCCCTGCATGTGATCGCCGAGCTCCTCCATCGCATTCAGCGGGCCGGCTTCCTTGATGCCGCCGGGGCGTAGGGTATCGACGACCACGATCAGCTGGCTCGCACCGAGGAACTTCGAGTTCAGCTTGTCGTAGGCGACGTTGTAGGGATGGTCCTCGAACAGTAGCGCCGCCCCCGGCGTCATGTTGCCGACCTTCAGCTGCCAGCCCCAGATCGGCAGGGTGATGTAGAGCAACACCGTCAGCACGACGACGGCCTTCGAGCGCCAGCCCTCGGTGGCATCGATGGTCAGCTGCGTCGCCCACGGGTAGATCAGCTCGCAGTAATTCAGCCAGTACCAGCCGAAGACGATGGCCCAACCGACGAATGCGACGATCGCGTTGACCTCTAGCATGTAATGAACGGCCACCGCGGCTGCGGTGCCAGCAAGCAAAACGCCAGTGGCGGCGCCGATCGACAGCGGCGGTGCTTTACGTTTGAGCAGATGCTGCTCTGGCGGCGGATCGATGTAGGCGAGCACGATCGGATGCAGCGTCACCACGCTGATGAAGTTCGACACCACCCAGAAGCTCGCGAAGATGGCGACCTTCTGGATCAGCGGAATCGGTGCGACCGCGACGATCAGCAAGCCGATACCGTCGGTGACGATCGCTGCAATCGCCGGCGCGAACAGGTGCGAGTAGGACACCACGATCGCCTGATGTTTGTCCTTCAAGCGGTAATATTCTTCGTGGTAACGGTCCATCGATTGGACCGAATGGCTCAGAGTTCTCGCGGTCAGGAAGATCGGAATCACCAGCACCAGCGGATCGAGATTGAAGCCGAGGAAGGCGGCGATGCCGATGCCCCAGATGCTCGACAGAATACCGGACGAGATCGGCACCCAGACGCCGGTCCAAGTGCGGAAGTAGGTGTAGAGCAGGAACGACAGCGAAACGACCGTCAGGCCGAAAACCCAGTAGAGCTCGTCGGCATACTCGAGCACCGAGGTGTACAACCACGGAAAGCCGGTGATGTGGATCGAGTGGTTGGCGTCGGTCTCGGCTTTGACCAGCTCGTTCATGCGCTCGTTCAACTTGTGGAAGTCGAGCGCTTCCTCCCAGAAGCCGACGTGCACCACCGCCGCGGTGTCATCTTGCGAGACGAAAACGCCGCGGACGCCGCGGTTGCTGTAGACGGCAAAGCGGACCCTCTCGGCATCCGCTTGGGTCTGCGGCACGGTCGGATAGAAGATCTCGCGGATCGAGATCGTTCCTTCGGCGGCGCTGAAGCTGCGTACCTTCGGGTGGGCGATCGAGAGGATCTGGGTCGGCACGACGCCTGGGGTCGCCACCATATACTTGGTGACCCGGTCGATCTTCTGCAGCGTCTCGGGATTGTAGATGTCGCCGCTCTTGGTCTCGATGATCACGCTCATGATGTTGGCGCTGCCAAACATCCGGCGGAACTCGTTATAGAACTTGATGTACTCGTGATTGCGCGGGTAGAAGTCGAAGAAGTCGGTGTGCAGTCGCGTCTTGGTCACGCCGTAGCAGAAGATCGCCGTAATCGCGGCGACGAACAGTACACTGGCGCGCTTGTACTTCAGCAAGAAGTGAAGGTACGCCTCAATCCATCTCTGCGGGATCATCCCCGTATCTCCTCAGCTGCGAGTGTCAGCTCACAGCTCGTCTTTGTGCACTTTGAACGAACTACCGTCGAGTGAGAGGACGAGGCCGCTGGCGCCGACAACGAAACCCTTGCCGCTCGGCAGCAACGAGACTTCCCGGAACCAGTAGCTAGCCATGCCCGACGGCACGTCGATGAGATTCCAGCTCTCGCCAGCGTCCGTCGAGTTGAGGAGATAGCCGCTGTTGCCGACGGCCCAACCGAGATTGCCGCGAACTTCGAGGTCGAAGAGCGCCAGCGAGAACCCGGGCGGAGCCTTGACGCTTTTCTTCTCCCAGGTCGCGCCGCCGTCACGGGTCTCGACGAACGACTGCTCCATCCCGACCGCCCAGCCGCGCTGGCGATCCGAGAAGAAAATGCCGAATAGCGTGGTCTCGACGCCGCTGGTGCGCGCCTGAAAAGTTCTGCCGCCGTCGGTCGACACCAGGATCACGCCGAACTCACCGGCGGCGGAGACGAACTCGGGATCG
>DASPMH010000466.1:0-3983 GCA_035627175.1 Terriglobales bacterium
CGAGCAGCATCTGATCGGTCAGCAGAATGTCCTGATGCACCCGCAGCGGCACCCGCTCGAGCGCCGAGGCGACACGAGCGGGATCGGGCAAGGTGCGCAACAGGTTGCCACCGATGCAGTAGAGCAGATCGAGCTCGCCCCGAGCCGCCGCCTCGACCATCTGCGGTGCGGGCAGGCCGGGTTGCGCCGGCACGGTGAAGCCGTACTGCTGGGATAAAGCCGCCGCTGTGTCCTCGTTGATCGGCAAGGTGCCGGGGAAAGCGGTGGCGTAGGCGCCCATCTCGGCGCCGCCTTGCACCCCCGAGTGGCCGCGGATCGGCATCACGCCGCACTTGTCGCGGCCGACCCAGCCCTTGAGCAGCGCCAGGTTGAGAATCATCCGCACCGCATCGCCGCCGAACGAATGCTGGGTGATGCCCATGCTCCACACCAGCACCGCGGTGCGCGCATCGCCAAAGAGTCTTGCCAGCTCTTCGATGCCGGCACGTGAGACACCCGCAGCGGCTTCGAGCTCGGGCCATGACTGGGCGGACACGGCGGCGGCGAGCTGTTCGAAGCCGACCGTATGTTGCGCGACCCAATCTCGATCATACCAGCCGTGCTCGATCAGCAGCTTGATCACGCCGTAGAGCAACGCGATGTCGCCGCCGGTCGAGACCTGCACCCAGTGGTCGGTGATGTCGGTGCCGAACAGCGCGCTCGCGGGCGTCGAGGGCACCCAATAGCGATCCATCCCCGGCTCGCGGTACGGATTGATAGTGATCACCTTCGTCCCTAGGCGTTTCGCCTGGTGCAGATACTTCATGCTGACCGGCTGATCGTTGGCGGGATTGGAGCCGAAGAATACGATCAGGTCGGTGCCGTACCAGTCGCGGTAGCTACAGGTGCTGGCGGCGACGCCGATCGCCCCCTTCATTGCGCCGGTCGAGGGCGAGTGACAGAGACGGGCGGCGTTATCGATGTTGTTGGTGCCGAGTAAACGCGCCGCTTTCTGAGCGACGTAGTAGACCTCGTTGGTCAGGGCGCGCGAGGTCAAGTAGAAACCGAGCCGGCGTGGCTCGCTGGTGCGAATTCGATCGGCGATACGGCGATACGCCTCGCGCCACTCGATGCGATGGAAGCCGCGCTCGCCACGCCGGCGCAACATCGGATTCGGCAGTCGCCCGAGCGCGCGGAGCGCGGCATTGTCGAGCGCTCTGAGCGCGTCGACGTTCTCCAGCCGAACGATGTCCATCGCCGGCATGGTGTTGAGCCGCATCAGGTTGAGCCGCGTCATGCACAGATGCACGCCCTCGATGGTCCAATCGTGCAGCCCGGCCACCCCGAGCGCGCAACCATCACAGACGCCGCGGCTCAACACCTTCCAGGCGTAGGGCAAGTTGTCGCGGTTCTCCCAAATGATTCGCACCATGTCGCGGTAGTGGTGCGGCTTGGTTTGCCCGAGACCGAACGGAACGGCCCGCAGGAGACGGTCGGCCAGTGGTTTGGAGCGCGCCATCGCGCTTGGTCCATTAACCGATGAACAGGAAGCAGAGAACAGGAAGCCGGAAATTGAAAATGGGGTGCATCCGGATGCACTGGGCGTCGCGGGCCAGCGCGGCTGATTGCTCGCCCAATCTTTGCCCACAGGCGTCGAGGTTGGTGGCTCGGAAGGCTTGCCTGCGGGGGCGATACCGAACCCGTCATCGGCCGGCCGAAAACCCCGTTGCCAAAGTGAGGGCGGAGGCTCCAAATGCTTCATGCTGCCGGCGGTGCGATGGACGTTAGGCGCATCATTGTGGCACGGTGCGGCGGTCACCGCCCGCCCGTCCTGTTTTTCACATCTGACTGGAGATTGTCGCCCCATGATTCGTACCCCCTTCGCCCTGCTCCTCGCTTGCACGTTTCTCCTCGACGCAAACCTGACCCATGCTGCCGGCACCCCCGAGCAGAAATGCCAAGCCGCCAAGAACAAGGCCGTAGGCAAATACGCCGGCTGTCGTGCGAAAGCGGAAGCCAAGCTCGCCACGTCGGGGGATGCGGCGAAGTACGCCATGGCGCTCGCCACTTGCACGACGAAGTTCGTCTCTTCCTGGCAGAAGCTCGAAGCCAGGGCTGTGGCTGCGGGAACCACCTGCCCGAGCGTGAGCGACGCGGCGGCCGTCGCCGATAGGATGGCCGCGACGACCGACACGATCGCGGCCTGGCTCCGCGGAATCCGCTTCGTCGACAACGGAGACGGCACGCTCACCGACACCCAGACCGGTCTTCAGTGGGAGCGAAAGATGACGGCCGCGGGGAGCGGCACGAATCCCGCCGACCCGCACGATGTCGACAACACTTACACCTGGAGCACCGTCTTCGCCGGGACCGCTCCCGATGGGACAGTGTTCTCGGATTTCCTCGCCAAGCTGAACAGCTGCACGACCAACGACGGTACGGCGGTGATCGATGCCGGCTTCGCCGGTCACTGCGACTGGCGCCTACCGACGGTCCAGGAGCTGAAGACCATTGCCGATCTCACGGCAGACGGGTGCATGGCGGGGATGGGCGAACCGTGCATAGACCCAATCTTCGGGCCGACGATCGGTTTCCACTACTGGTCTAGCACCACGCGCGCGAGCAACCCCGCCGACGCGTGGACTGTGCTGTTCAACGCCGGCATCACCGACACCGAGTTCAAGAGCAACGGCAACGCGTACTCGGTCAGGGCGGTACGCAAAGCGTGGTGACGTCTCGTCGGCGTCACCAAAGTACTCCGCGGACTTTGGTGCGTATGATGTAAATGTCCTGGGCGATTCATCGAGCCCGCCGGCGGCCCGGGCTGGAGCGGAAATTGCCGCCGGCTGCTCGGTTGCTGCCAGCCCCACGGCTTGGAGGTGGCTGTCGATCAAGTCGCGGTTGGCGAGATCGAGCAGCGGCGGCCGCACCTCGCCGGGACCATCGGCTTCGGGATGAAGAAGCATAGCGATTTGCCGGAGCCGTGCCGCTAGTGACGACGAAGCTTTCGCCTTCGGCGGCGAGAGTAATCGCCTGCTCCTGGTGTTTGTACGCTTGATGCCACCCCAACCGGCGCGTATCACCATCGGGCTGTGCTGAGAACGTTGGTTGGGCTCTGCTGCCTGCTAGTGGCGCCGGCTTTGGCGGCCGCGGAAGAGAAGGATTTGGCAGAGTGCCTCGCGATCGCCCTCGCCAACAAGCCGTCGCTGCGCGCTGCCGGGGCGGCCGTCGATGCCGCCCGTTATCGGGTTCGTCAAGCTGCTTCGCAATACTTGCCGCAGATCGGCGCGACTCACGATGTTCAGCGTCGCAAGACCAGCCTCGGCGTCAGCACCGGCACCGATCTCGGTATGGGCGGCGGCTCGGGCTTCGATCCGGGACCACGGGAATTTACTTTTTACAGCACCGGCGTCAGCCTGTCGCAGACTCTGTTCGACTTTGGCCGTAACCTCGCCGAGATTCGCGCCGCGCAAGCTCGCCGCCGCTCGGCCGAAGCCGATCGCGATACCGAGCTCGAGGTGGTGGTGTTCGAGGTCAAGCAATCGTACTTCAATCTGCTTGCCGCGCAGCGGCTCGCCGGTGTCGCCGAGCAAACCGTCCGTCAGAATCGCACCCTGCTCGAAGAGGCCGATGCGCGTTACGAAGTCGGCATGGCAGCCCGGTTCGATCAGACCCGCGCCCGAGTTCAGCTCGCCACCACCGAGCTCGATCAACTTACCTCGCGCAACAACGTGGCGCTCGCGCGCGAGACCCTGCGCAATGCGCTCGGTCTCGATGGGCCTCTCGACTTCGAGATCTCAGATACTCTCGAGGTGACGGAGGTCGAGGTCGACGAGGCACAAGCGTTGGCGGTGGCCTACGCTCAGCGTCCCGAGCTGCGCAGCTTCGACGAACAGCGAGCCGCAGTGGCGCAGACGATCGTCGCCTTGCAGCGCGACTATCTGCCGGCGCTCGCCGGTAACGGCTCCTACAATTGGTCCGGCAGCGACGAGCTGCAGGAGAGC
>DASPMH010000467.1:0-11633 GCA_035627175.1 Terriglobales bacterium
GCGCTCGAGCCCGGTGGCGCGCTGCACGGTGACGTCGCGCACCAGCACCACGTGCTCGGCCGAGCGGCGGATATCGTCGAGCGGTGTGATCGAGACCTCGGCGAGAAAGGTGCTGCCGTCGCGGCGAACCTGGGTCGCTTCGACGGTGTGACCGCCGTCGCCGGCGGCGACATCGAGATGCTGCCGCGCCGTCAGCTCCGCCGGCTCACTGTAGAGCCGCGCCAGCTCGAGGCCGATCGCCGTGCCGGCCCCGTAGCCGAACAGCCGCTCGGCGCCGGCGTTCCACGAGGTGATCACCCCGGCCGAGTCGACCGTGAAAATGGCACAGTCCTTCAGCCGTTCGACCAGCAAGCGCTGGCGCTGTTCGCTGCGCCGCAGTGCCGCCTCCTGCTCCTCGAGCTGGGTGCGCGACACGGTGGTGCGCTCGAGCTGATCGGCCATCTGGTTGAAGCCGCGGGTCAGGTCGGCGAGCTCGTCGCCACCGGCGTCGGGCACGCGGGTAGCGAGGTTGCCGGCCGACACCGCCGCCGTCGCTACGCTGAGCCGATCGATGCGGCGGCGAACGCTGCGACCAAGCAACAGGATCGCGGCGACGCCGACGGTGCACTGCAGGATCGCGGCGATCCAGACGAGGGTGATGCCCTTTTGCGCCGCGATCACCGCCATCTGGTTCGACGCGGCGAGCTCGGCGGCGGCGCGGTGGCCCTGCTCGAGCAGCTCGTCGAGGCTGTCGCGCAAGCGCAGCAACTCGTCGACCGCCGGGGTCATCGGCGCGATCGCGGCCTCGTAGCTACGGCGCTCGCTATCGGAGCTGGCCAGCAACCGGCTGACCTCACCGAGCTCGTGGCGGCTGGCGATTCGTCCCGCCCGCTGCGCCGCTTCGCGCCAGCGCTGCTCCGCGGCGGCCATACGCTGGCGCTGTGGCTCGGCCGCATCCTGTTGCTCGATCAGCGTCTGCGACAATTGCGCGAAGCGATCGAAGGCGTCGGCGAGACGGAGCCGCTCGGGGCTGGTCTCGCCGCTGCTGAGCAGCGCATCGTAGCGTGCCTTGTTGCGCCAGTACTGCGCCCGAGCCCGCTCGGCACGCTGGCGCTGCTCAGGGCTCGGCTGGCGCAGGTAGCCGAGAGTGCCGATGCCGACGCGCACCGCGCTGGTTGCCGTCTCACGCGCGGCGACGTCGAAGGTATGCTCTTGCGAGATCGCCTGCTCGAAGGCGCGCTCGGCGCGGTGCAGGGCGACGTACTGGATCGCGGTGCCGATGCTGCTGGTGATCAGGAACGGGCAAATGGCGAGAAGAAACTTGCCGGCGAGCGTCAGGCGCGGGGTCCGCATCCGATCCTCGGCTAGGAGCGGCCGATCCCCGCCAGCGTCGCCATTCGCACCAGCTCGGCAAACGAACGCGCCCGCATCTTCATCATCACGTGGGCGCGATGGATCTCGACGGTCTTCTCGCTGATACCGAGGTCGGCGGCGACGACCTTGTTGGCGTCGCCGCGCACCAGCCGCTGCAGAATATCCGACTCGCGCGGCGTCAGCTCGGCCAGACGCGCCCGCAGCGAGTCACGCTTGGCGGCACGCTTGCGGCGCTGCTGGTGCAGCTCGAGCGCGGCGCGGACCTTGGGCAGGAAGTCGGTCCCTTTCAACGGCTTGCGGATGACGTGCTTTTGCACGAAGTCGGTCGCGCCGAGCTGCATCGAGCGCACCGCGGTGTCGACGTCGGCATGGCCGGTCACCACGATCACCGGCAGATCGATCGAGCGCCGGTTGAGCTCTTCCTGCAGCTCGAGTCCCGACATCTCCGGCATCCTCAGGTCGACCACCAGGCAGCCGCAGCGCCCCGACTTGTAGCCGTCGAGGAATTCGCGCGCCGAGGAGTAGGTCTCGACCGCATAGCCGAGCGGCTCGAGTAGCCAGCGCAACGAATCCCGAAAGGCTGCGTCGTCGTCGACGACGAAGATGGTAGCGTCGGCTTCCACGGGCTGTACCTAGGGCGGCTGGGCCGGCGAATCAACCGCCGCGCCATGGCCGAAGGGGGGATTTCACTGGTAGGGAAGCGGCGTGGGGAAATGGGTGCTGCCATACTTGCGGCCGATCGTTGCGCTGGCAGTGGCCGTGCCGATCTTGCTGCTGGCGCTGGCGGCGAGCTTCGGCTGGGTCGGCTCGACGTTCCCCGGCTTCTTCTTGATGGACAACGCCGTCATCCCCACCGTCAGCGGCTACGATTGGCCGCCGGAGAAGACCCTGCTGTTTCATAGCCGCATCCGCAGCGTCGACGGCGTCCCGGTCACCTCCAGCGCCGAGGTCTACGACATCGTTGCGGCACGTCCCGCCGGCACCCTGTTCGCTTACGAGCTGAGCAAGGATGGCGAGACGCTGTCGCGCTCCCTGCCCTCGCGCGTCTTCACCGGCGCCGATTTCCTGCAGACCTACGCGGTGCTGCTCGCCTTTGGCATCATCTCCCTCGCCGCCGGTCTCGCCGTCGGCTTCCTTCAACCGCACACCCGCCAAGCCCGCGTCTATCACCTGCAAGCCGTCGTCGTCGCGCTCTATGCGATCACCGGCACCCTGCTCTACCACGGCCAATGGCCCGCAATGACGCTGCTCTACCTGGGCCTCGAGAGCTGGGTCGGAGCAACCTTCATGCATTTGGCGTTGCGCTTCCCGATCGAGCGCGAGCTCGGTCGCGGACGCCGAGCCCTGCTCGCTTCATTCTACGCAGTAGCTGCAGTGCAGACGGTACTGGCGCTGCGCGGCTTCTACGCCGAACCGCCCGAGCTCTCCGCCATCCGCCGCAACTACCTGATCAATGCCGCCAGCTTCGTTTTCTTCCTCGCCTCGCTCGTCTTCGCCTACTGGGAGCACGCCGACCCGATCGCCCGCGCCCGGGTCAAGGCGCTGCTGCCCGGCATCCTCTTCGGCACACTGATCATGTTCTACGCTTTCCTCAACAACGCCGCCGCCGGCGGCGACTTCCCGATGCAGTTCGGCGTGCTCTTCGTCCCCGCTCTCTACGTTTCGGTCGCCTGGGCGATCGCCCGCCACGATCTTTTCGACGTCGATCGCGTCGTCCGCCAGAGCTTCGTCTACGCCGTGCTCAGCGCCGTAGTGGTTGCCGCCTACGCCGGCGTCCTCTCGCTGACCGCGTGGTTGTCGCCGGGTCTACCCGACCGCCACGGCTCGGTGCTGGCGATCAGCTTCGTCATGGTGATCGCTCTCGCCATCGATCCGCTGCGCCGCGGCGTACAGCGAGTGATCGACGCCGCCTTCTATCGCACCCGCCTCGACTACAGCGCCACCATCAGCCGACTGAGCGATGCGCTGACCACACTGCTCGATGTCCGCGAGATCGTGCATCAGGTCACCGGCGTGCTGGTCGATTCGATGTACCTCGAACGCGTCGCGGTGTGCTTCTTCGACCGCGAGGGCGAAGGCCAGCTCTGGCTCGAAGCGCGGGGAGAGCCGTTGCAGGCGCGTCCTGCCGGTGATGCGCTGCGTACCCTGGCGGAGCAGCTCGGCGACACCCCCGGTTTGTGGACACTCGACGCGCTGCACCAGCGGGAACCGGCGCCGGGGCTCGAGCGGCTGCGCCAGCTCGGCATTGCCGCGGTGTTGCCGCTGCTGGTCAGCGGCCGGCCGCTGGGCCTGCTGCTGTTGGGCCCGCGCCGCTCCGGCAAGCCGTTCGACGCCGACGACGCGGCGCTGCTGCGCACTCTCGCCGGGCAGACGGCGATCGCGATGCAGAACGCGCTCAGCTACCACGCTCTCGAAGAGCTGACCCGCACCCTCGACCAACGCGTGCAGCGGCAGACCCAGGAGCTGCGCTCGTCGCACGCGGCGCTGGAGACCGCCTACGGAGAGCTCAAGAACGCTCAGGCGCAGCTGGTGCAGTCGGAGAAGATGGCCTCGCTCGGCCAGCTCGTCGCCGGCGTCGCCCATGAGCTCAACAACCCGGTCAGCTTCGTCCACGGCTCGCTCGAGAACCTGCGCGAGTTCTTCGCCGAGTACACCGGCGCGCTCGAACGCTACCGCAAGGTGATCGAGGAGGCCGGCCTCGGCTACCATGCTGCGGCACTGCTGCAGGGCCTCGATCTCGAGTTCCTCACTCGCGAGACTCCCGAGCTGCTCGCCGCCTGCAGTGAAGGCTCCGAGCGCATCAAGCGCATCGTCGACGATCTGCGCATGTTCGCCCGCGTCGATCGCGGCGGGTTGGTGGTCGTCGATGTGCGCGAGGGGCTCGATAGTACGCTGCGGTTGCTGCAACCGCGTTTGGCCCGCGCCGGCGTGCGGCTCGAGCGGCACTGCGACCAGGTTGCGCCGGTACGCGCCAGCCCAGGCCGTCTCAATCAGGTGTGGATGAACCTGCTCGCCAACGCCCTCGATGCGGTCGAGGGGCGCAGCGGTGCGACCATCGATCTGCGGACCGGCATGCGTGGCGAGGCCGTCGAGGTCAGCATCGGCGACAACGGTCGCGGTATGCCGGCCGAAGTTCGCCAGCGCGTCTTCGAGCCGTTCTTCACCACCAAACCGATCGGAGCGGGCACCGGCTTGGGATTGAGCATCGCCTACGGCGTCGTGCGCGAGCTCGGCGGAACAATTTCTGTCGACAGCGAGGTCGACAAGGGCACGACGATCTGGGTGCGGCTGCCGGCCGCGACGGCTCGTGCCGCAGAGCTCGAGCCCGGAGCCGCGTGAGCGTGCGTCGCCTCGCTCTGCTGGCGGCGTCGCTGCTGCTGCACACCGCGGCAATGGCACCGTGGCAGCACGTCGCCGCAGCCTGGATCTGCCTGGTGCCGTTGCTGCTAGCGCTAGACGGGCTCTCGCCGCGGCGCGCCTTTCTCACCGGACTGTTGTGGGGCACGGCGCAGATCTGGCTCGTCTGCTATTGGACCGCGCCCGCCTTGGCCTTCTATTGGGAGCAGCCGTGGTGGTTCGGCGTCGCCTTCCTGCTGGTGGCGTCGGCGATCTTCGTCGGCATTTACTACGGTCTCTTCGCGCTGGCGCTGGTGCGCCTACGGCGCCGCTTCGACGGCTTGCCGCTGGCTCTGCTGACGGCAGCTCTGTGGGTCAGCATCGAGCTGGGCCAGGCAAGGCTGCTCGGCGGCGATCCGTGGATGCTGCTCGGTTACGCGCTGGTGCCGCAGCCGCTGTGGATCCAGATCGCCGACGTCGGCGGGGTGTACCTGCTCTCTTTCGTGGTGGCTCTGATCAACGCTTTAGTTTTTCTGAGTGTCCGACGAGCGCAGATGGGTGCGCTGTTGTTGGCGGTGGCGGTGTTGGGTGCCGTTGGGATCTATGGTTGGTGGCGTCTAGGAATGCGCTTCCCGCACCAAGAGCCGCGCCGCATCGCGGTGGTTCAGGGCAACAACGATCCTGGCGCACAGTGGCAGAGCGCGGCGCATGGACGCGGCGTGGACACCTACCTGCGGCTGACCCGCGAAGCGCTGCAGTCGCGGCCGGATCTGATCGTCTGGCCGGAGAGCGCCGTCACTTTCTTCTTCGCGCTCGAAACCCTCCACCGCGATCCCATCTTGCGGATGGTTGACGCGGCCGGCGTCGAGCTGATCCTCGGCGCACCGCACGCGGATACGACGCAGGCCGAGCGGCCGCGCTACTTCAATTCGGCATTTCACGTCGACGCCGGCGGTGCGATCACCGCACGTTACGACAAGGTGCACCTGCTGCCCTTTGCCGAGTACTTCCCGCTGCAGACGATCGCCTTGCTGCGGCGGCGCTTCGAGCGGGTGCGCAGCTTCACCCCCGGCGGCGAGCCGCAGCTGCTGCCGTCGCCGCTCGGTCCGCTGGCCGTGGCCATCTGCTTCGAGGGGATCTTCCCCGAGCTGGTGCGCTCGCACATGGCGCGCGGCGCAGGGCTGTTGCTCAATCTCTCCAACGACTCGTGGCTCGGCGCCGGCGCCGGTCCGGAGCAGCATCTGGCGATGGTCGCGCTGCGCGCCGTCGAGCACCGCAGCTGGGTGATCCGTGCGACGACGACCGGAGTGTCGGCGATCGTCGATCCGCACGGACGGGTGGTGCAGCGCAGCGACACTTCCACCGAGGCAGTGCTGACCCAAGATGTCGCCGCAATGCACATCGACACGCTCTACGAACATCTCGGCGAAAGCTTCGCCTACGCCTGCCTACTCGCAGTCGCGATCGCCCTGCTGCGGATCTACGCGGCGAACCTCAACCTCCCCTCGAGGCCGGTTCGGATCGAGCTCAACTGCGCCCCAAGGTACACTGCGCGCGCCTCCTCGTCGCCCCACGCTCGTCGATACTCGTGCGATCGCCTGCGGCCGATGCCGCCGAGCATCGGGTGCCAGCCGCGGCGGCTGGCGTAGCCGTAGTAGAGCTGCTGCGCCAGCATACCGGCGCGGGACGCTGCGCTGAGACCCGCAACGCCGTGCCGTGTCGCCAGCGACCATCCCAACCGGCGCAAGCTGTAGAATGTCCGATAGGCCTGATCGTATTCGCGCTCGAGCTCGTCGCGACTGAGCCAGTCGTGGCGGCGGACGAAGTGAGTCGTGTCGTAGGCATTCCAATCGCGCACCAGCAGCGAGCCGTCCGCCACTGCAGCTCGGTAATCCTCGGTTCCCGGCAGTGGCGTCGCCGCAAAGAAAGAGACGATGTCGACGCCAATGTCGGCGAGCTCGCGCGCGGCGCGCGCGCCGCAGCCGGAGCGATCCCCCGGCAGTCCGAGCATGTAGCCGCAATGCACACCGACTCCGGCCGCGTGCCAGGTGGCAACGACGTCGCGATAGCGCCGGCGCAGTCGCTCGGCCGCGTCCGCGCCGGAGCCGGCGCCGGCGCGGTTCTGGTGCTTGTGCAGCGCCTCGATGTTGGCGGGCGCGAGCGACTCGAAGCCCATGAAGACTTGATAGCAGCCCGCCGCCGCGGCGAGCTCGACGAAGCGCGGACCGCGCGCCGCGCGCGGCGAGACGCCGTCGTGCCGCGGCGACAACGCGGCTTCTACGTCGGTCTGCAAGAACAAGGCGATCGTGCGACCATTGCGGCGCAGCTCGGCGATGCCGGTGAGTAGTGGCTCCCAGGTCGGACTGCGGAAGAGATCGTCGTCGACGAGCAGGAAGCTGCGCAGGCCATGAACATCATGGGCGCTGCGGATCCACTCGACGACGCGTTCCGGCTCGCGGGCGCGCACCGTCCGGCCCATGACGTTCTGAACAGCGCAGAAGGAGCAAACGAACGGGCATCCGCGTGAGGTGTCGATGGTCGAGAAGGTGGGATTGAAGAAACGCCTGAGGTAGCGCCGCTCGATGGCGGGCAGCGGCACCGACTCCAGCGAGGGCACGCTGACTGCGCCGCTACTGGTCTTGGCGCGCAGGCCGCCGGTGATCGCGTAGCTCGATTGTATTTGTGCGGCGAGAAAGTCGTCGAGCAGATCGGGCAGCGTCGTCTCCGCCTCGCCGACGACGGTGGTGATGCCCGCGGATTCGAGGAAAGTGCGGCTGGCGGCATCGCTGCTGATGTGGAAGCCGCCGATGGCGACGGGAGTGCCGTGGCGGCGGAACTGCAGCGCGAGATCGCGGGCGCGGGGATATTCACCGGTCTGCACGCCGCACAGACCGATCAGCAACTCGGCACGATCATCTTTCGCGTTGCCTACGACGGCTGCGATGGTGTCGCCGTCGAGAACCGCATCGACGAGCTCGTCCCACACCACCACTTGCAGCTCGATGTCTTGGCGCGTCACCGCCCACGCTTGCGCCAAGCTACTTAGTACGCCGAGGGTGTTCGCCGGAATCACGCCCCAGCGAAACTGCAGCAGCCGCCCGTCGTCGTCGTAGCGGGCCGCCTTGATCAGGTAGAGCCGCAGGCAGCGTCGGCGGTCCGCTGCGGGTAGCCTCGCGTCGGGCCGCGTCGCAACCCGCAGTCGCGGCAGTCCCCGCAACATCTCGCCAATCATCGACATCCTATACCAGCGAAATGTGCTGCCGTCGCTAGACGGCGGCAGGGGACCAGCGGCTGCGCCCTGCTCAGCTCGCAGCAATCCCCCGCGCCTGCGGCGCTGATGCCTTCCGCCGGCGGAAGGCATCAGCCTCCCCCCTCCTTTCTTCAGCGACCCATCAGCATTTGCAACCGGCGACGGAATGTCCGATGCGAGACACGCTATGGAAGCCGTTCTGGTCGTCGACGACGAACCCACCAGCGTCAACGTGCTGCGCATCACGCTTTCGCGTGACTTCCAGGTCTACACCGCCGGCAGCGGCGAAGAGGCGCTGTGTCAGCTCGAACAGCACCCGGAGATCGCCGTCGCGATCATCGACCAGCGCATGCCGGGCATGTCGGGCACCGAGCTGATCCGCCGCTCGGTCGCGCCCTACCCTAACCTGATCCGCATCATCCTGACCGGCTACACCGACATCGACTCGCTGATCGATGCGATCAATGCCGGCAAGGTCTACCGCTACCTGACCAAGCCTTGGAACAAGGACGAGCTGCTCGGTGTCATTCGCCAAGGCCTCGAGGTCTACCGGCTGGCGACCGAGAACCAACAGTTGCTGCAGAAGCTCGAGGAGGCCCATCGCCGGCTGCGCATCGAGCACGGTCATCTCAAACAGGAGGTGCGCAGCCGCGGCGCGTTCGACGAGATCGCCGGCAACAGCACAGCGCTGCAAGAGATGCTCGCGATGGCGCGCCATGCAGCCGCCAACGACTGCAACGTGCTGATCCTCGGCGAGACCGGAACCGGCAAAGAGCTGGTCGCGCGCGCCATCCATTACGCCAGCGCTCGCGCCGAGCAGGCCTACGTCACCGAGAACTGCGCCGCCATCGCGCCGGACCTGCTCACCAGCGAGCTGTTCGGCCATCGCAAGGGAGCCTTCACCGGAGCGGCGGAAGACCGCACCGGCCTGTTCGAGGTCGCCGATCGCGGCACGCTCTTCCTCGACGAGATCGGCGACTGTTCGCCGGAGCTGCAGGTGCGCCTGCTGCGCGTGCTCGATCAGGGCGAGATTCGTCGCGTCGGCGACAGCCGCACCCGCCAGGTCGACGTGCGCATCGTCGCGGCGACCCATCACGATCTCGAGAAAGACGTCAGTGCCGGCACCTTCCGCGAAGATCTCTTCTACCGCTTGAACGTACTTACCATTCACGTGCCCCCGCTGCGCGAGCGCCGCGAGGACATCGCGCTGCTGGCGCAGGCATTCCTCGAGCGCTTCAACGCCCGCAAACACAAGCTCGCCGCCGGGTTCACAGCGGAGGCACTCGCCAAGCTGCAGTCCTATCGCTTTCCCGGCAACGTCCGCGAGCTCGAGAACGAGGTCGAGCGTGCCCACGCGCTGACACCGGCGGGTGAGCCAATCACCCCGGAAGTCTTCTCGGCGCGGCTACAAACAACCGCCGAGCCGACCGAGCCGCCAGCCCTGCTGCAAGACATCATGGACGCCCACGAAGCACGCGTCCTGCGCGAAGCCCTCGAGCGCCACGCCGGCAACCAAACCCGCGCCGCCGCAGCGTTAGGCATCTCCCGAGGCGGGCTGATTCAGAAGATGCACCGCCTGGGATTGCGTTAGGCTCGGCCCCCCTAATCCCCGCGCCTACGGCGCTGACGCCCTCCGCCCGCGGAAGGCGTCAGCCCTTTGGAAAGGGGGCGAACACCTGCTGCTCCGGCAGCGTCTCGATCTCGGCGACGGTGTCGAGCGGCAGCAAGGCTGCGGCTTCGACCGCCGGCAGCTCTTGGACGTTACGTAGCTTCCTGCCGACGGCGCGCGAGCGAACCTTGACCTGGTCGATCTTGCTCGAGGCCTCGTGCAGCTTCTTTTGCACCGCCTCGAGCACGTCGCCGTACTTCTTCCACTCGAACTTGACGGCACCGAGCAGGCTCCACACCTCGCTCGAGCGCTGCTGGATCGCCAATGTGCGGAAACCCATCTGCAGACTGTTGAGCACCGCCCACAGCGTCGTCGGGCCGGCGATGATCACCCGGCACTCGCGCTGCACCACTTCGGTCAGGCCGGTGCGGCGAATCACCTCGGCGAACAATCCCTCGATCGGCAGGAAGAGAATGGCGAAGTCGGTGGTGTGCTGCGGGTTGAGGTACTTGTTGCAGATATCCTTGGCGCATTGCTTGACGCGCAGCTCGAGCTGCTTGCCGTATTGCTCGACGGACCGGGCGTCGCCCTGGTCCTGCGCCTCGAGCAGGTGCTGGTAGTCCTCGAGTGGGAACTTGGCGTCGATCGGCAGCCACACCGGCTCGCCGCCCTCATCGCTCTGACCGGGCAGGCGGATGGCGAATTCGACGCGCTCGCCACCGCCCTTCATCGCCAGGTTGACGGCGTACTGATCGGGATTGAGCGCCTGCTCGAGCATCGCGCCCAGCTGAACCTCGCCCCAGGTGCCGCGCGTCTTGACGTTGGTAAGCACCTTCTTGAGGTCGCCGACGCCGGTGGCGAGGCTCTGCATCTCGCCGAGCCCTTTGTGCACCAACTCCAACCGCTCGCTCACCTGACGGAAGGACTCGCCGAGACGCTTCTCGAGCGTCCCTTGCAGCTTCTCATCGACGGTCTGGCGCATCAGCTCGAGCTGCTTGGCGCTGTCGGATTGCATCACCGTCAAGCGGGTCTCGACGCTGGCGCGGATGCCGTCGAGCTTGTGCTCGGTGCCCTGGGTCAGCTTGTCGATCGCGGCCGCCATGCCGGCGAGCTGCACTTTCTCCGCCGCCGCCAGCTCCTTCATCGTGGCAATCAGTGAGTCGGTCAGCGCCGCGAGAGCCTTGACCACTTCTTCGCGCAGCTCGCGTGCCGCACCGGCCGAGCGCTGCTGCATCGCCTCGAGTCGCTCGGTCGTGGCCGTGGTCAACGCGGTCAGCTGGTTCGAGAAGACATCCAACTGCTCTTTCTGCCGCGCTGTCCCATCACCGATGCGAGCGACGACGGTATCGCCGAATCGCTGAAACGACTGGCTGAGCTCGTCGCGCTGCTCGCGCCCGGAGCGCCGCAGCTCGTCGCGCAGCAAGCCGAGATCCTCGCGCACCGCCCGCTCCAACCGCTCCTGCGCCTCGGCCAGAGGAACCAAGCGAGCATCGAGACCCTCGACCCGCATCCGCAGCGCCCGCCGCAACAAAAAGAGCAGCAGCACACTCGCCAAACCGACAATGGCAACGATCGGCACGACCGCCGACAGCGGCTCGCCGAGGACAGCGAGCTGCGCGTTCCACGCTTCCACAAACGATCTCAGAGCCGGGCCAAATCGCACACGTCTTTCCCCCGCCCCGGCTGCTTACATGTCGCAGTGCGATGCTGGCAAGCCCCTCGGCCTTACAGCGGCCCCTCCGATCCACCTCCGGTCCCTCTCTCTCCCGTGAGCAATTTCGCGAACGGGGGAGAGTGAGGGAGGGGGGCAACATCCGAGGGCGATGAGTTGCTGCGGAGGAGTGTTCGAGCGACAAGCCGCAGGCGCGGGGATTTGAGACATTCTCTGCCGAGCGCAGCTACAGGCAGATTTCTGAGCAACCTTGGGTGCCGTCGCAAGCTTCGCCGGGCTCGATGATGCCGTTGCCGCAGACGGGGGTGACGATCATCCATTCGGGACGGATGACCCACTCGGGCCCGACGATCTGACGGATGCTGCCGTCGGCGTCGACGCGCAACACCCGACCGCCGGCCGGGGCCGCATCA
>DASPMH010000468.1:0-4195 GCA_035627175.1 Terriglobales bacterium
TCTTCGGGTCGTAGCGTGTCGATGCACACGGTGATGCCGTCACACTTCGGGGTGCCCGCCGCGCCGGTATAGGGCCTGCATTGATTGGCGGTGTTCTCCCGATAGATGTCGACGGTGACATGGATAACGCTATGCTCGTTGATCAGGCTGTAGGTCACGTTGCTTGTGTGGTTCATGCACAGCACGACTGGAGCCTGGAGCCGTTCAGAGATCTGGTTCAAGAATCTCGAGACGTCATTGTGCAGGCGGTATCCACTGTAGGTCTTGCAGTGGAGCGTCGTGCCGTTGTTCAAGGCCTGCTTGAGCAACTCACGGCGACCGAGGTTTCCGTTGTCGAAATGGGAGCCGATCGGAGCCTCGACCGTGTTTCTCCACCAGGGATTGATTGGCATGTGTCCTCCAGTCTCTTATAGACGATCGCTGTTCTCGTTTCGCGAGTGTGGTATCGTGGGCCCATGACGGCATTCGGCCAGTACCTGAAGCTCCGGTTGTTCCTCGAAGGCGTCGAGGTTCCCGTGGTCTCGGCTTCGATCCAATCGCAGAAGAACGCGGCAGCTGTCGCTGCCCTGCAGATACCGGCGAACGACTACGCCATGGAACTGCGGCCCCGCACGCTGGTGCACCTCTTTGCCTACGACGCGTATCGCGGCGCACCTCCGCAATCTCAGGTCTGGGTCCAGGGCGCCGGCATCAACGTGTCGCCGCGTTCCATCAAGGATCCAGAGGCCGGGTCTGGGCTCCCGGACACCTCGGAGAAGGCCACGGTGGAGCAGGACATCACGGACCTAGAGAATGAGAACTACAAGCTGATCTTCGGTGGCGAGCTCATCGGGGTGCAGTACGCCAAGACGCCGCAGAGCCGCGGCATCACGCTGCAGTGCCTGGACTGGTCGAGCTACTGGGACATCGCGTACCAGTACATGCTCAGCGGCTTCAGCCTTGGTGGTGGCGGGATCCGTGCGGCGTTCACCGGCGCGAGCACCACGGTGTTCAACGACTTCCTCGAAGGCTCCGGCGATATCGTACTCAAGCTCATGGAGACCGCGCCACGGAGCTACCCCTCGTTGAAGGGCACGCTGCTCGGGGCCATGGTCCACATCATTGAAGCGATCGGTGGTGTGTACTTCGGGAAGCGCGCGGTACGTGGCACCAACGATTTCTTCAGCCTGGCTGAGATGCGGCTGCACCTGACGCAGCAGATCGGGGCGAACCCCTTCGGCGCCGAGGACGAGAAGCGCCTGATGCGGGCCAATGGCTTCGGCTCGCTCTTCAGCAAAGCTCTTGGCGGTCTCGGCAAGCTCGTAACGGTACGCCAAGTCTTCATGGCGCTGCAGCGCTACATTTTCCACGAGGTCGTGCCGATCACGGCGCCGCGGTATATCCCGCCGGTCACAGATCCGAACACCCCGCAGTTCGAAACCGTGCCGCTCGGTAGCGATAAGGAGACCGCGCCGTTGGTCAAGGCGGCTCAGACTCTGCGACAGCGCGCCCTCGAACTGCAGGACCGCCAGCAAAAGAGCACGAGCGGTGAAGCGGCGAAGCAGCAGAGCAATCGGCGCGGCGGCCTCCAGATGGAGCTCCTGAAGCTCAGCCAGGTCGCCAGCGACGCGCAGACCAAGGACAAGAAGGTCGGCATCCAGGGCGGCGACTGGAGCCCGCTCGGGGACTTCTTCGGGATCGCAGAGGTCGCGAAGGCCTTCGAGACTGCGGCGCGCCAGTTCATCACGCTGCACGGGCTCGCGCGCAAAGGCGCCACGGGGCTCTGGGAGTTCCCACTCAGCTCGACAGCCACGGCGTCGCAGATCGATCAGGTGCTGCAGTCCATCGCGGACGGCATGCAGCTCGTTGTCGACGCGAAGCATCGCCGACGGGTGCAGCGAACGACATCGCAGCCCGATCCGCCGCCGCGGCTTCTGACGCAGATCTACCGGCCCGACGTCTGGATGGTGGCGCCGCCGCGCTGCAACGTCTTGTTCCCGGAGCTCTACTCCTCGTTCAGTTACGGCCGCAACTTCCAGCAGGAGGTCAGCCGGCTGCTCCTGAGGACCCACAGCGCGTTCTTCGGCAGCGACATTCTATTCGACGGCTTCTACATGGCGCCAAGTCGCATCCTGGGCGCACGCACCGGGAAGAAGATCGGCCGTGGTCGCGTCGGTATCGATCCCCCGGACCTTGCTGATGCGCCGGCCTGGGCGGTCAAGGACCTGATGGACCACGAGCTGTTCACAGGCATCGTGCCGGTGTTCGAGCGCATGAGCGACTTGAATCTCCATGCGATACGCGGCGGCAGCATCGAGATCAACGGCGCCAAGGTCGGCTACGCGCAGCTCGCGGCGAACCACATCTTCTTCCAGTACCGCTTCAAGAGCCGCGAGCTCCTGCTGTCCGGCAAGTTCAATCCCTACATCGCGTTGGGCTTCCCCGCCGTGGTGGTCGACAAGTACCTTGCCGAAGAAGCGATCCGAAACTCCGAGTACGACTCCGCCGTGGCGAGCCGCATGGCGGACAGCATCAAAGAGGGCAATACCAAGCTGCCGTCGGCGGATCAGCAGCAACAGCTCACGGAGCAGAACGCTGCGGCTGTGAATCAGCTGACGGCCGATCTGCTGGCGAAGCTGCCGAACACCCACTACCTCGGGACGCCGGAGCTCATCAGCCATTCGCTCAGCGCGTCGCAGGGCGGCCAGACGCAGGTCCAGATGGGATACGCCCGGACCACGAACGAGAAGACCGAGTTCCTCGGCGACAACATCGGCACCACCGCCAAGGCCAAGCGCATCAAGAACGCCAACGTGCCGACGGTGGTCGCGGCGCTCGAGCCGCCACAGGTCGGAACCCGGGGCTACCTCGGGGGAAAGATCACGGAGGTGAAGGACGTCACGGACGCCTACCAGCCGAAGCAGCCCAAGGCCAAGGGCCGCACCGCCACGGGCCAGAAGCGCTTCGCCAGCACCACGGTGCTGCCGCTGTTCGTGGCTTCGCGCCAGTTCACAGGCCGGCAGCGCCGCGGCACCAGGGTGCCTGTGGGCGTCGAGCAGGCGGCGGCTGCGTATGGCCCCGAGGTCGTTGCGCTGGTCGGTAGTGGCGGCAACGCAGTAACGGCCACCGCAGGCCAGACCGAGGTGCTGGTGAGCTTCCGGGCGTTCCGCATCGTCGAGGAGATCGGCACCTACGCTACCAAGGACGTCGAGCTGCCGCCGGAAGAGCTGGTGTTCCCGCCGTGGTACGGGGAGTCCTATCGCACCAGCCGCATCGGGGGTCTGTACAGCTACTTCTTCGGCATCGGGGCCATAACGGATCCGACGGTGATCCTCGGCGCAGCGAAGCCCAAGACCTTTGGTGACGGCGAAGAGGCTCGGACGCTGTACCTGCAGCTCGAGCAGAAGCAGGGTACCCGCGTGGGCTCTGTGATTCAGGGGGCCGGTGCTATCTCGCGTGCGGACCAGCTGCCGCAGCCCGGCGCGAACGCGACGCCCTCTGTTGCGGGAGGCGGCCAGATAGGTCCTGCAGGAGAGAGCTCGGAGGCCGATTCCGTGCTGGGCCAGGTGAATGCCTCGCCGATCTCTACGGCAATCGAGGAGGTGGTCAAGGCCTACTCGGCGTGTCGCCTGCAGAACTTCGATACGCCGCAGTTCGTGCAGAACTACACCTGGCGTCCCATCGCTTCCATGGTGGATCTGTTCGGTACGGCCGCGCTGCAGATCGACGACAACGGCTTGGTAACCACGGGGCGTGAGGGTTTCCACAGCCGAGCATTCGGCGACTACGACGATCTGAGGCAGCTCGTGGGGCCGGGCGACGGCGTGCGGCCGCAGCGCATCCTCGGGCTGACCACGGCGCCCAAGGAAATCGCGGACGACAAGGAAGCCAACGACACGAAGATCGCGGCACGTCTGGATACACGTCGTGAAAAAAGATTGGCCGTCTATCGCTATCTGTATGCGATCGCTGCCGCTAGAGGAGTAATCCTGGGCTGATCCCTCCTATTAGGATATGGAGGGCACATGCTCATCAAGTTGCACAGAGATCTAGTCGTTGGCGACCGTGTTCAAGCAAAGATCAGGGTGTATGACCTGCCGGGAGAGAACTTCGGGCCGCCGCATCCTCGTACCGTTGCGAAATACGGGGCGTTTGCTGCACACATCCACGCGGAGCCCGGTGAGCTCGGCATCGTAGCGGACCGCGACGGCGAGAG
>DASPMH010000469.1:0-2076 GCA_035627175.1 Terriglobales bacterium
ACGCCGGGGAGCCGAACGGGGCTTCTGCTTGCGCGGCCGAGCCGGCAAACGAAACCACAGCTGCGAACGCAACTAGCGTCCGATGAAATACTGTCACTCTTTCTCCCTACTCCCACGGCAGGTGAGCCCCGCCAGAATGGCGCCTAGTATTCCATCCATCCTTCAGATCGCAAGGAAATTGTAGGCGTTTTTTGCCGTGCGCCGGGGAAGATCAGATGCCGAGAGCGGCGGTGATGACGCGGAAAACGTCGGTGTGATCGACCAGCCCGACCAGCTCGCCCGCGCGTGGGCCGCGCGCCGCCACCCGCACCTGGGTGCCGGAATGCGATTGCCGCACATCATTGATGTTGGTGCCGTAGTTGACCACCAGCGGCACCCCCTCACGGGTGATCAGCGTGCTGAACTGCCCGGGGCTGTGGTCTCTCTCGCCCGGCGGATAGATCGCTTGGCTGGCGTGGGCGTGGTCCGCGGTGATCACGACCAGAGTATCGGGATGGCTATCGGCATAGGCCAGGCCGACGGCGATCGCCTCATCGAAATCGATGGTCTCGCCGATCTGGCCGCAGGGGTCGGCGGCATGGTCCCGCTTGTCGATCGAGGCTCCCTCTACCATTAGAAAGAAGCCGGGCGATTGCGAGCCGTCGCTGGCGCGTCGATCGAGCCAGGCCAGGGCTGCGATGGTCATCTCCGCCAGGCTAGGCTGCACGTCGGGCCGTTGCCCTTCGATGCAACGCTGCGGGCCGCTGCCGGGGTAGGTTCGTGCCGGCTCACCCGTCCACACCGGGTCGAGATCGATCGGCGCGAACAGTCCGAGCAGAAAGTCGACTGCTTTGGGCGGCGCTGCCATGAATCGCCGCAGCTCGGCGGTGCTGTGGACGATGTGGTAGCCGCGCGCTGCGGCGATCTCGCCGGCGCTGCGATTCTGGTCCGGCCCGTCGGCGAGGCGTTGCTCGAACCGGCTCCGCCCGCCGCCGAGGAGCACATCGACGCCGCCGACCGCCATCTGCTCGGCAATCGATCCGGGTCCGCCGCGGGCTCGGGTGTCGTCGGGACAGACCTGCATCTCTGCCGGGGCGCGGCAGGAGCGATGGTGGGCATGACTGGCGAAGCAGGCCGGGGTGGCGTCGGTAAGGTCGGCGGTAGTGACGATACCGCTGCGCAGGCCAGCGGTTTGGGCTCTTTCGGAGAGGGTCGCCAAACGCGCGCCGGTGATCGGCGCGGTGCTGACTCGCTTGTTGCTGGTCTTCACTCCGGTCGCCAGAGCCGTTCCGCCGGCCGCGGAATCGGCGACATAGACCGGCCGGCGCGGGTCGTTCTCTTCCACCGCATAGGTGGTGCATTCGCCGGTCAGTGGCAGGCGATCCATCGCCAAGCGGCCGGCGGCGCCGACGTGGTAGTTGCGCGCAATGGTGATCTCCGCGTCGCCCATGCCGTCGCCGATGAAGAGGATCGCGCGTCCGGCACGAGCCGGCGGATCGCGTAGCGCACGCAGCAGCGGAGTGTCATCGCTCACGCTGCGATGACAGGCGCTCAGCGCCAAGCCGATCCACAGTGCCGTCAGTCCAATCCGCCGCATCAGCGCCACGCTACCTCGTTCGTCTCCTTGCACAGATGCCTGAGGGCGCCAACAGCAAGCAAACGTGGCAACGATCGGAATTAGGCATATGCTTTGCTGAAGTAGCCGTAGCGCAATCTGGAGAGAAGTAGCAGGGTGCGCGATTTTAAACAGCTTTTGTGCTTCACATTTGCTCCGGCGCATGTCATTTAGTCGCGCCAGGGCGGGTAGGGTTAAGAAAATCTGATGGCATACGAGCCGACGCGTCACGATCGGGGCAACCTGACTCGTTACGGCAACAACAATGCTCCCAACAACACCGGGTTGGGCAACAACAACAACACCTTCAACAACGCGAACAACGTTGGCGGGTACGGATCCGTATCGCAGAACAGCGGCGAGCAGGTGCGCGACATCCTGCATGTCGTCTTCAAGCGCAAGCGCTTGATCGGCGCCTTGTTCCTCGCCGTCTCGCTGCCGGGCATCATCGCTACGGCACTGCAGAAGCCGAGCTACCAGGC
>DASPMH010000470.1:0-7165 GCA_035627175.1 Terriglobales bacterium
CGCAGCGTGCCTGCCGCGCTCTGCCGAGCGCAGCTACGCGGTGGCCCCAGGTGTGCGCTCCCTTTGCCAAAGGGGGCAGCGCCGCAGGCGCGGGGGTTTTCTGCGAGTCTTGGGTACAGCGCGGCGCGCAGCGTGCCTGCCGCGCTCTACCGAGCGCAGCTACACGGTGGCCCCAGGTGTGCGCTCCGGCAAGCGGCGCGGGTTCTCATTAACCCAGCACGCAACTGCGGAGCTCCTCCATGAAGCGCTCGGTGCTGAACAGATCGAGCCGTTGCGCCAGCTGTTCGCGAATCTCCAGCTGCCGCGCGGCATCGCCTGCCACCGCGACGATACGCTCTACCGCCTGATCGTCACTGCCGAACCTCAGTCCTGGCATGTCCCCTATGATTTCCGTGGGACCGCCGGTGGCGTGCACGAACGGGATACATCCGCCGCGCAGCATCTGCGCAATGGCAATGCCGAAATGCTCTTCGACCGCGGCGTGGATGCCGTAACGATGAGTGGCGATCGCTTGATCGAGCTCCTCACGCGACAAATTGGTGCGCAAGCGTACCCATTCGCCGTGTCGCTTCGCGGCTTGGCGTACCGCGCGCTCGTAGGTTTGATCATCTGGCGTGCCGATCAGGGTCAGCTGCAGAGGCTGCCGCTGCCGTACCCGCGCGATGATCTCGATGATTTCGAGCAAGCGCTTGAACGGATGAAAGCGACTGATCGCAATCACCGCGTTTTCCCGCTCCGCCCAGGGTGTCACCGCCAGGTCGGCCGGAACCGGGGGATAGACCACCGCCGATGCGATGCCGTATCGATCCGCCAAAATCTGCGCGACGAATTTCGAATTGGCCACGGTAGCGTTGCGGCGCACTCCCGCGCTGCTTGCCGGAGCGATGCGCTGGCAGAGCCAGCGATAGACCGACGGGCGCTCGCGATGCTCGAGCAGCCACGGCCAAGGGTAATGCACGTACTGAATTCCCGGCCGGCCGAAGTCGACCTGATCGTCGGTGCAAAGCAAGACATCGAAGCGGCGCTCGCAATCGAGCTGGCGCGCCCGGCGCAACATCAAAGCGAGGCGCAGCTGAACTGCCGCAGCGGGAAGACGATCAACTACGCTACGCAACAGCGGCGGGACATGATGCGTTTCGAACTGTCCGGGTTCCAAGCAGGTGCCGAAGTTGCGGTTGACGCCGCTATAATCGATCGGCTCCCAGCTGATCACCGTCAGACGAGCGCGCTGGCGCAGCGCTTCGACTGCCCACGCGCCAACACAGGCGCCGCCACCCCGGGGAAGCAGATGACGGTGTAGCAGCAACACCGTTTTCATCGCATCGCCACATCCGACGCCGCCCGGAGCGGAATCAGCTCACGCACCACCGCGTCGAGTTGGTCGCCGAAGCGGGCGCGCGTGAAGCGCTGTAAGGCATGGGTGCGCGCGGTTGTGCCGAGGCGATGCGCCAACTCCGCCGAGCGCACCAGCGGCGCCAGCCGCGCCGCGAAAGCCTCAGGTTGCGGTTGGCAGAGGTAGCCGGTCTCGTCGTCGACGATCGTCTCGCGCACGCCGCCGCCATCGACGGCGATCACCGGCCGCCCCGCCAGCATCGCCTCGACGGGGCCTAATCCGAAATGTTCTTCCACCGGGGTGTAGAGCAAAACGCGAGATTGACGCAGCAGCTGACAGCGCTCGCCGTCCGAGATCGATCGGCGAAAGCGCACCTGGCCAGCCAAGCCGAGCTCGTCCGCCAATCTTTGCAGCGCAGCGAAATTTGCACGCTGCTCCGGCAGCTGCTCGTCGAATCCACCGGCGATCACCAGCTCGACACGGGCGAAGAGATCGGGCTCGAGCAGCTCGCGCAGATGGGCGGTAGCGCGCAAGGCGAGCCCGAGGTTCTTGTTGGGATCGAACCGGTTGAGCGACAGCAACAGAATCGGTTCGCCACAGCTCGTAGGCCCGGCGAGCTCTTCCTCGGCCGGCGGCGCCGCCCCTGGCGATACCACCTCGATCCGGCGCTGCAGGCTCGGGAAGGTGGCGCGGAGTTGCTGCTCGGTGAAACGGCTGTTGACGAGAACTCGATCGGCAATCTGCAAACCCCACAGCTCGAGGGCATCGATCGGCCAGCGGTACCAGCCGTAGGCCCCGCGGCGCTCGAGCGGCGCCAGAAGCACATCGGGGTAATGGCAGTAGTAGATGATCGGTGCGTCGATCAGCGCCCGAAGCCAAGGGATGACGTGCGGGACGAGATCGCAGATGACGATATCGGCGCGCCTCGGCTGCCGCGCTACGGCAAATGCCAATCGGTGCATTGCGAGGACGGTGCGAATGGCGCGCATCGAATCCCCGCCTCGCCGGCTGCCGAGCTCGATCACTTCGAGCCTGCCGTCGCAGGTCTCGGCGAAGCCGCGCTGGCGATCGTGGGTCAGCACGAACAATCGCACTCGATATCCGCGGGCTTGCAGCTCGCACGCGGCATCGACGGTCAAGCGCTCGGCACCACCGAGCCCGAGGTGCGGGTGGAGAAAGATCACTTCGGTGCCAGACCGATCGCGGGCAGCCGCTCGTGCGTGATAGCCGAGCCGGCGCATCGCCACCCAGGTGGTCGCGGCAGCGACCGCGAGCAGCAGAGCTTTGACCGCGCCGTGGGCGAAGACCATCAGCAATGCCAGTAAGCCGAGCCCGGCGCCGGCGGCATAGAGAGTCAGCACCGCGGCGCGATGGGTCATGCCGATCGCCATCAAGCGGTGATGCAGATGCTCCTGATCGGCGCGCAGCACCGCGGCCCACCCGGCGATGAGATAGCGCCGCACGATGGTGACGCCGGTGTCGTGAATCGGCAGCCCCAAGGTCAGTAGCGGCACCAGCACCACGATCAGTGTCGTGCCTTTCTGTAGGCCGTGGATCGCCAGCAGCGATAACGTGTAGCCGAGCACCAGACTGCCGCAATCGCCTAGGAAGATCGTCGCCGGATGGAAGTTGTAGAGCAGAAAGCCGAGCAACGCACCGCCGATCACCGAGGCCACCAGGATCGCGTCGGCGCGGCCTTCGACCGCGGCTACCAGGGCGATGGTAATGCAGGCAATCACACCGACGCCGGCGGCGAGTCCGTCGAGCCCATCGATCAGGTTGAAGGCATTGGTGATGGCGACGATCCAGGCGACCGATAAGAACGTGCCGAGCCATCCCAGCTCGATGATGCCCTCGCCCAAGGGATTGGTCACCGCGACGAAGCCGGAGCCCGAGGCCACTGCGAGCAGCGCGGCAAACAGTTGTGCCAGCAGTTTGATCGGTGGGCGCAGGCCAACGACATCGTCGACGATGCCGGTGATCAGCATCACCGTCGCTCCGGCAAGCATTCCCTCCAATGGCCACTCGTTGCTGCGCAGCAGCTGCAAGCTGCTCCCGCCGAGGACGCCCGGCAGGAGCAGCCCGCCGGCGATGGCGACGAAGATCGCGATTCCTCCCAAACGCGGCACCGATACGGCATGAGCCCGCCGCGGTCCGGGCCGATCCACCACCTGCAAGGCGGCGGCGACGGCGCGAATCACCGGGGTCAAAGCAACGGCGATGGCGAACGCGACCCCAGCCCCCATCATGGAAACATCTATCTAAGCCGCTGTAGCGCGCGCTCTCCGAGCGCGCCATCCGCGGCCGGCCCGCTGCAAGACTGCTCGCGAGCCGGCGGCGCGAGAATGCCCGAGCGTCTAGCTGGCATCGGGGTTATACACCGCGTTTGCGCAAGGAGGCCGTCACTGTGGGCGTAGCGGCGCTATCACCTGTTCGGCGAAGAGCTGAGCGGGCTCGCGAATGTCTTTGCCGAACAGCTCCATCACGAACATGGTGCAGCCGAGGTCGACATGCTGTTGGATGCGCTCGAGGCACTGCTCGGCGGTGCCCGAGATGCTTTGCGGCCCGCCCGCGCCCATGTGTCCGCCATAGATCGTCGCGGCGCGCTCGAGCTTCGCTTTGGCGTCGGCCTCGTTCTCGCCGATCACCACCAGGCATTGCTGCGATACCCGGATCTCGGCGAAGTCGCGCTTGACCTCGTCGCAGTGTTTCTTGAGCACCTCGATTTTGGCGGCGAGCGCGCTTTGGTCGACGGCGAGGTTGTTCCAGATGTCGGCATGCCGCGCCGCCAGCCGCAGCAATACCTTCTCGCCGCCGCCGCCGATCAGAATCGGCGGGTGGGGCTGGCGTACCGGTTTGGGCTCGCAGAAGACGTTGCTGGTATCGAAGTACTTGCCCTCGAAGGTCGACTGCGGTTGGGTCCACATCTGCTTCATCAGGCGAATCGCTTCGTCGAGCTGCTGCAGGCGTTGCCCGACCGGCGGGAACTCGATGCCGTAGCCCTCGTATTCCATTTGAAACCAGCCGCTGCCGAGTCCGGCGATGACGCGGCCGTCGCTGATGTTGTCGAGGGTGGCGATCATTTTCGCCAGCACCGCGGGATTGCGAAAGCCGATCGGCGTCACCAGCGTGCCGAGCTCGACCTTGGCGGTGATCGAGGCCACCGCACTGAGGGTGGTCCACGCCTCCAGAATCGGTATGTGCGGCCCGGGCACACCGTAGAGATGGTCGTTGAGCCAGACAGAGTCGAAGCCGAGCCGGTCGAGCTCCTCTGCCGCGGCTCGGGTCTGCGCCCAGGTGCGTTTGATCTGCGGCAAGCTTACGCCGAAATGAAGCTGCGTCATCGTTCTCTCCTCACAGGTGTGCGCGGCCGGCTGGGATCACCCGGCGAAGCTATACCGCCGTCGCGATGGCAACAACGGTGCGGCGGCTCGCTTGACGTGAGCGCGGGTTCGTGAAGGGTGGAGCGCGAGGTAAGGCTTGGCATCCATTGCGATCGAAACTCCGGCGCACGCGCTGCGCGAGCTGGCGCGGCAGTTGGACCCGTTGCGGGCGCGCTTCGGAGATGCCGAGCGCGCCGGCGATCTGCTCGAGCGCGACCTGCTGCCGCGGCTCGTCCCCGGCCCGGCGCATCTGGTCGCAGCGATCGTCGGCCCGAACAATGCCGGCAAGTCGGCGCTGTTCAACGCCATCGCCGGCCGTGAGCTGAGCCCCTCGGTGCCGGAGGGCGGAGCAACCCAGCGCGCCCTCGGTGCAGCCCACCCCGAGCTGATCGTGCGTCTCCAGGCCGAGCCGACGCTAGCGCGATTCCGCTTGCGGCCGGCTACCGGCGACCCGCGCCCGCTCGCTCTGGCGGCCGCGGAGAATCTCGACGAGCTCAACGTCGCCTCCTCGAGCAGCCTACCGCCGCACCTGATGCTGATCGATACGCCGGACTTCGACAGCATCATCCGTCACAACCGCGCCGCCAGCGAGTCGGTGCTGATGGTTGCCGATCTGGTGATCGCGGTGGTGACGCGCCACTCCTACCAAAACCGCGAGGTGGTAGTCTTCCTGCGCGATTGGTTACAGCACGGCCGGCCGTGGATCGTCGTCTACAATGAAGCGAGCGACGCCGAGATCGCCGCCCGGCATGTCGACAAGCTGATCGCCGATGTCGGCAATCCACCGGCGGCGCGCTTCTGGGCACCGTACAGTCTCGCCGTGCAGACGGGCCAGGAAGCGCTCGCGCCCAAGCCGCTGGTAGGCAACGTCGCCGCTGCCGACCTGAGCGCGTGGTTGCACGATGCCTCCGCCGTCGGACGGTTGAAGCAGCTATCTTTCGCCGCCGCGCTCGGACGCCTGCACCTGCTGGTCGGCGGCACCGTCGAGGCGATCCGCAGCGAAGAGCGCGATGCCGCCCAGGTGCTGCGGGTCGCCCTGGCGCATGCCGATCGCCTGAGCGGCGACGTGGCGCACGCCGCGATGCCGGGCGAAGCCTTCGTCGACGCTTTCCGTACCGTGCTCGACCGGCGCACCAATGCCATCAGCCGCAGCTGGCGCGGCGCGCTGCGCAGCCTGCGGTCGGGAATCGAGCGTGTGCCCAGGTTGTTGTGGAACCTCGGGCGTGAGCCCAAAGTCGATCCGAACGCTAAGCGCGAAGAGACCGAACGCAAAGCGCTGGCGGAGCTCTGGCCCGGGTTCTGGGAGGAGCTGGTGCGCGATCTCGGACCGGAGAAGCGCCATCCGGCGCGGCGTCATGCCGACGCCGACATCGGGGCTGCGCTCGATGCCGATCTAACCGCGCCGCAGCGTCGCGAGACGGCCCTGGCGCAAGCGCTGGCGACGCTGCCGCTGACCCAATCGGATCTCGATTCTTTTCGCAGTGCTTGCGAGAAGCTGATCGAACAAGCGATCGAGGATCGCGGTTTCGACATCGACATCCAAGCCGCTGCCGATCTCGCCACGCTCGCGCCACTGGCGCTGGCATCGGCTGTGGTGCTGACGACGCACGGCATCGGCGTCGATCTCGCCGCCGCCGGCGGCGGGGCGCTGAGCACCTATCTGATCGACAAGTACACCCATCTGCTCGGCAGCGACATCCTCAGCAACGCTCGCGAGCGATGGATCTCGTTACGTGGCGGCCACATCAGCCCGATCGTGGTCGCGGCCTCGCTGCCGTCGGCGAACCCGACGCTGCAGCAACGCTCGGCGACGAGCAGTGCAACGGCAAAGGCGTTGGAGTCGACCTTGGCAGGCTTGGCCGAATCGGCAAAAGGGCAGCATGCAGCTGGTTGATCCGACCGAAGTTCGTCTCGAGGTGCGGCGGGCGCGGTTGCACTCCGCCGTCGATCGCGTCGCTAACCTGGTCGCGGTGCAGGAACGCCGTGCCGTCCTCGACCGCTTACTCGCCGATCTCGATTCGCAGATTCAACGCAGCGAGCGGGCCGCGGTAGTTGCCCTCGTCGGTGCCACCGGCGCTGGCAAGTCGAGCCTGCTCAACGCCCTGGTCGGCGCCGACATCGCTCCGGTCGGACCGGACCGTCCGACGACGCGCACGCCGGTGATCTTCGCGCCGATCGATGCCGACGTTACGGCACTGACGGCGGTGTCGTCGGACATGGCCGAGGCGAACTGGCGCGTCGAGCGCTATCGACCGCGTCCCGATCAATCCGGCTATGTCGTCGTCGATACTCCCGACACCAACAGCATCTCTGCGGATCCGAGCTTCGCCCGCTCACTGGCCGATCATTGCGACGTGCTGGTGGTGGTCTTTCACCGGCAGTCGATCGTCGAGAGCGAGCCGGTGGCTTTTCTCGACGAGTTTGCCCGCCGGCGGGCTCTGGTGTTCGT
>DASPMH010000471.1:0-7160 GCA_035627175.1 Terriglobales bacterium
GTGCCCCAGCCGTTTCTCGCCGCCTTCGTCGGCTCCAGCTGCTCCAGCCGGCTGTGGTTTCCCGATCGCACCGCGGCGGTCATCGACTGGGCGGCACGGCGCGGCATCGCCACGGTTCTGCTCGGCGGGTCCGGCGACGTCGACTTCGCCGCCGAGGTCAAGGCCCTGGCGCAGGCGCGAACTTGGAGCTTCGCTGGCAAAACCAGCCTGCGCGAGCTGATCGGTATCTTCCGCCGCGCCAGCGCCGCCTTCGGACCCGATTCCGGCCCGATGCACATCGCCGCTGCCGTCGGCTGTCCGGTAGTGTCGTTGTGGGGTGCCACCAGCCCCGAGCGTTCCGCCCCCTGGGGCAGCGAGGATCTGGTGATCGCCGGTCACGCCGACTGCAGCCCATGCTATCGCCAAACCTGCCCGATCGGCCGCAATTGCATGCAGGAGATCACCCCGGAGCAGGTCGTCGCCCGGCTGATATCGAGCGACGCACGCCGCCGCTAGGTGCGCCCCCTTTTCCAAAGGGCTGAGGCTTTCGCCGGCGAAAGCCTCAGCGCCGCAGGCGCGGGGAATTTCCTAGGCGTCGGTAAGCACCACCGGCGCCGGCAGTCGCAGCCAGCGGCGCACTTTCATCGCGGCGTCGTCGAGCAGGGTGTAGACCACCGGCACCACCAGCAGCGTCAGTAGCGTCGAGGTCGCCAGGCCGCCGATCGACACCAGTCCCATCGGGGCGCGCCATTCCGAGCCGTCGCCCTGGCTCAGCACCACCGGCAGCATGCCACAGATCGTCGACACTGTCGTCATCAACACCGGGCGCAGGCGCGTCGATCCCGCCTCGAGCACCGCTTCGCGCAGCGGACGGCCGCGCTCGCGCAGAGTGTTGGTGTAGTCGACCAGCAGGATGCCGTTCTTCATCACCAGGCCCATCAACATCAGGAAGGCGATCTGACCCATCAGGTCGAGCGAATAGCCGGAGAGCCACAGAGCCGCGAAAGCACCGATGAACGACAGCGGCGCACACACCATGATCGTGAACGGGTGGATGAAGGAGTTAAACTGCGCTGCCAGGATCATGTACATCGCCAGCAGCGCGACCATGAAGGCGAAACCGATCGCCGCGAGCGTCTCGCGCAGGCGCGCCGTCGGCCCGATCGCCTCGAGCTCGTACTCTCCGGAGATGCCGAGCTCGCGGCCGAAACGCACCACCTCCTCGTCGGCTTCGGCCGCGGCCTTGCCGTCGAGATTGCCGTAGATCGTCACCGCTCGGGTGCGGCTGTCGCGATCGATCTGCACCGGACCGCTGCCGATGTGGGCGCTGACCAGGTTGCGCAGCGGCACCAGGGCTCCGCTCGGAGCGCGGACGCGAACCAGATCGAGCTTGGACGGATCGTCGCGATACTCGGGCCGCACCTGCACACGCACGTCGTAGCGCTCGCCGCCTTCCTCGAAGGTCGTAGCGCGGATGCCGGCCATCAGCGCCGAGATCGTCCGGCCGATCTGCAGCGCCGGCACGCCGAGGTCCGCCGCTCGTTCGCGCGAGATATCGAGGGCGATCTCCGGTTTGCCAGTTTCGTAGGAGACGGCGAGATCGGCATAACCGCCCGCCTGTCGCATGCGCTCGACCAGATTGCGGCTGAGGCGGTGCAGTTGATCGATCTCCGGCCCGCGCACTGCATACATGATCTGGGCATTACGAGCGCCCGAGATGCTGAAGTGCGGCACTTCCTCCACCGAAAAGTCGGCGAGTCGCAAAGTTCCCTCGCCGAGCTGCCGGCGCAGCTCGCGCATCAGATCGAGCTGGCCGATGGCGCGCTCCTCCTTCGGCACCATCTGCACGTAGAGCTGCGCCTCGTTGACTCGCTTCTGGGCCCCGCTGCCGATCGTCGAAAAAACCGCCTTCACTTCCGGCCGCTGGCGCAAGCTGCCGTCGAGCTGCTGCACCACCGCTTGGGTCTGCTCCGGAGTACTGCCGAGTGGTAGCTTCAGCCAGACGTTGAGCTCGCCGCGGTCTTCGACCGACATGAAGTTGAGCGGCACCGCGCGAGCGACGAAGTAGCTCGCCGCGACGCTGGCGATGGCGCAGGTGACGACCAGGCCGCGGTGACCCAGACCCCAAGCCAAGGCGACGCGGTAATGCCGCTCGAGCCAGCTGTAGCCGCGCTCGAGGCCGCGGTAGACCAGCGGCTGGCGCCGCTGCAGCCGCAGCCAGCGCGCGCACAGCATCGGTGTCCAAGTCAGCGCAATCAGTGTCGACACCAGTACCGCTCCGCTGGCGACGAGGCCGAACTCGCGAAAGAAGCGGCCGACGACGCCCGCCATGAAGGCGATCGGGACGAATACCGCGCAGTTGGTCAGGTTGGTGGCGAATACCGTCAAGCCGATTTCTTCCGTCGCCGCCGAGGCGGCGCGGGGCGCGCTCTCGCCCGCTTCCATGTGCCGATACGAATTTTCGATCAGCACGATGGCATCGTCGATCAGACCGCCGATCGACAGCGACAGCGCCATCAGCGTCATGCTGTTGAGGGTAAAACCGAAGATGTAGAAGATCGTCAGGGTTCCCAGTAACGAAGCCGGGATGATGATCGCGCTGATCAGCGTCGAGCGAACGTTGCGCAGAAACAGCAGCACCACCCCCGCGGCGAGCACCGCGCCCCAGCCGAGATCGGAGGCGACATCGCGCACCGAGCTGCGAATGAAGCGCGACTGGTCGTGCGCTTCGACCATCTCATAGCCGGGCGGCAGCTGGCCGCGGATCGCCTCGAGCTCGGCGCGCACCGCATCGGCGACGGCGACGGTGTTCTCGCCGGACTGGCGGCGGATCAACATCGACACGCCGCGCCGGCCGTTGAGATAGGAGCTGGTGCGCTCCTCGGCCATGCCGTCTTCGACCAGAGCGACGTCCCGGAGGTGGACGACCCGCCCGCCGCGCTCGAGCACGACGATGCCGCCGAACAGCTCGGCGCTGGTCAGCTTGCCCTTGGTTTTGATGGTGTACTCGCGCTGCGCCGTCTCGATCCGACCGCCCGGCATCTCGACGTGCTCGCGTTCCAGTGCCGCCAGCACGTCGTCGACCGACAAGGCGTAGCCGCTCAAGCGAATCGGATCGATCCAGATGCGGATCTCGCGCTCGCGACCGCCGACGAGCTGGACGCTGCCGACGCCGCCGATGCGCTCGAGCCGCGGCTTGATGCGCTTGTCGGCGTACTCGGTCAGCGCCCGGATCGACACCGAGCCCGAAACCATTACCGCCAGAATCGGCGCGGAGTCGGGATCGACCCGCTCGACCACCGGCGGATCGATCTCGCGCGGCAGTTGCGCCCGGACGGCGGAGACCTTGTCGCGGACCTGTTGGGCTTTCTCGGCGACGTCGTGCTCGAGCTCGAATTCGATGAACAGCAGCGACAGCGAGTCGCTAGAGGCGCTGCGCAAGCTGCGGATGCCTTCGATGGTGTTGATCGATTCCTCGAGGACCTGGGTGACCTCGCGCTCGACCGTCTCGGGTGCCGCACCGTTGAGGACCGTGGTGACGGTGACGAAGGGGAATTCGACGCGAGGAAAGAGGTCCAGGCCGAGCCGACCGATCGAGATGAGGCCGAAGGCGACCAGCGCGCCGATCAGCATCACCGCGAAGACCGGCCGGAGAATAGCGGTATCGGAAAGCTTCATGAAGCGGGGCGGCTGCCTTCGGCCGCGCGGACCCGCATGCCGGGAGCGATGTTGCGGGCGGCGTCGCCGACGATAGCGATCTCTTCGACGCCGGCGCCGCGGACGATCTCCGCTTCCTCTTCGGCGACGGCGCCGATGTCGACCGGAATCGCTTCGACCCGGCCGTCACGGACCACCAGCAGCCGGGTGCGACCGTCTTCGAGGCGCAGTGCAGCGCGGGGTGCGAGCAAGGTCTCGGCCGTATCCTGCGGGTCGATGTCGATCTGCGCGAAGACTCCCGCTTTGATGCGGTGCTGGTTATTCGGCACCGGCATCTTCACCAGATAGGTGCGTGTCGCCGCATCGATGTTGTCGCTGACCGAGGAGACGTTGGTGCGCACCGGCTCGGCGAGACCTTCGATATGGACGAGAGCGGCATCGCCGATGCGTACCAGCGCCATCTGGCTCTCCGGGATCGCCGCTTGTGCCTCGAGGGCGGCGGTCTCTTGCAACACGATGACGATGGTTTGTGGCTGGACCAGCGCCGTAGTCCCTTCGTCGGCCAAGCGTGAAGCGACCGAGCCGGCGAAGGGCGCATGGACCCGTGTCCGGCGGAGGTTCTCCCGCGCCAGCGCAACCGCTTCGCTCGCCTGGCGCGTCTTGGCGGTGGCGACCGCGAGGGTGGTGCTCAGCCGTTCGATCTCCTGCTCCGCCATGACGTTGTTGCGCCGCAGAGTACGGGCCCGCACCAGGTCCGCTTCGAGCTGGCGGCGCTCGGCTTGTGCCAGGTCGAGCCCGGCTTCCGCCTGGCGCAGGGCGACCTCGTAGGCATGGGAGTCGATTTCGAAGAGCAGGTCACCCTCGGCGACGCGGTCGCCCTCGCTGACGTGGACCCGCTCGATGCGTCCGGAGACCTCGGCGCCGATGCGGCTTTCGCGCCGGGCCATGACGCTACCGGGAGCCGAGATATGTTGCGCCAGCACGCCGCGCCGCAGCGGCATGGTCTGCACCTCGACCACCGGCTCGCTGACCGGTGGCAGCTGAGCCTCGGGTTGAGGCTGGGAGGGAGCCTGGGCCCGGTTGCAGGCGGCCAACGCCAGCAACATCAGCACACCGGCGCAGCCGAGCCGCTCCCAGCGCAGAGGGCGTAATGTCATCGATTCTCCTAAGTGGCAGATGCGCGCCCTGTCTCGCCCAGCGGTAGCGCTATCGCAACCGGGTGGGAAAGGAGCGGTATGTAGCTGCGCTCGGTAGAGCGCGGCTTGGCCAACGGGAGAGTCGACACCCAGAAATCCCCGCGCCTGCGGCGCTGCCTCCTTTGGGAAAGGTTGGGAAAGGGGGCGCAGCTCTCAGCGCGGGGCTGGGACGATGCTGACTTGGTTGCTGGCGGGATCGAACACCAGCTTCGCTTCGCGCCGCTCGAGCTGGCGCATCACGTCGGCGACTTTGGCGGCGAGGGAGACCTCACGCTCGCCGTAGTCCGTGCCCGAGCGGGTGATGAATTCTTCGACGACGGCTCGCAGAGTCCCCGGTGCGAGTGCGTCGTAGGGCACGTCGATCGCTTCGTTCATACACATCCCGGAGTAGCTGCCTCGGTGGGCGGCGGCAGCTACCCCTGGGCCGCCCTCTACCGAGGGCAGCTACCCTTGGCCGCCCTCTACCGAGGGCAGCTACCCTGGGCCGCCCTCTACCGAGGGCAGCTACATTCAGCCGGCGGCGTAGCCGTAGACGGCTTTGAGCTCGAGGAACTCTGCCAAGCCTGCTTCGCCCCACTCGCGGCCGTTGCCCGATTGCTTGTAGCCGCCGAAGGCGGCGCTGAAGTCGGGGCGGGCGTTGTTGACGTGGACATTGCCGCTGCGGATGCGACGGGCGATCTTGCGGGCGCGCTCGAGATCACCGGCGGTGACATAACCCGAAAGCCCGTAGGGCGTGTCGTTGGCGATTCGTACCGCGTCCTCTTCGTCTTCGTACGGAATGATCGACAGCACCGGCCCGAAGATCTCCTCCCGGGCGATGGTCATGTCATTACGCACGTTGGCGAAGATCGTCGGCCGGACGAAGTAGCCCTTGTCGATGCCTTCGGGACGCCCCGGTCCGCCGGCGACCAGCTCGGCGCCCTCTTCGATGCCCTTTTGAATCAGGCTCTGTACTTTGCTGAACTGCGCTTCGCTGGCGAGCGGACCGACACTGACTCCGTCCTGCGCCGGGTTGCCTACGGTCGTCGCCTCGGCAGCCTGCTTGGCGATTTGCGCGGCCAGCGCCATCTTGTCGCGCGGCACCAGCATGCGGGTCGGCGCATTGCACGACTGGCCGGTGTTCATCATGCAGCCTTGCACGCCGGCAGCGACGGCTCGCTCGAAATCGGCGTCATCGAGAATGATGTTGGCGGACTTGCCGCCGAGCTCCTGGGTGACGCGCTTGACCGTCGGCGCCGCCGCGGTGGCGATCGCGACACCGGCGCGGGTCGAGCCGGTGAACGACACCATGTCGACATCCGGATGTGCCGAGATCGCCGCGCCGACGGTCGGCCCGTCGCCGTTGATCATATTGAACACGCCCTTGGGCAGCTCCGCTTCATGGAGGATCTGGGTGAAGAGATAGCCGGACAGTGGGGCGATCTCGCTCGGCTTGAGCACCATGGTGCAGCCGGCGGCGAGCGCCGGGGCGACCTTGCAGGCGATCTGGTTGACCGGCCAGTTCCACGGCGTGATCAAGCCGCAGACACCGATCGCTTCGCGCCGCATCAAGGTGGTACCGCGCACCTCTTCGAATTTGTACTCACTCAGGACGCGCTGCATCTCGAGCAGATGCCCCAGGCCGGCGGCGGCTTGCGCCGCGCGGGAGAGCCACATCGGCGCGCCCATCTCCTGCGAGATGGTCTCGGCCATTTCCTCGTAGTGCGCCTGGTAGACCTCGATGATGCGCTTGAGATAGCCGAGGCGCTCCTCAGGACTGGTCTCCGAGAACGTGGCGAAGGCGCGCTTGGCAGCGGCGACCGCCTTGTCGACATCGGCAGCGGTGCCGAGGGAGATGACGCCGATCGGCTCCTCGGTCGCCGGATTGATCACCGGAAAGTCGTGCGGCTTGGCCGGATCGACCCACGCCCCATCGACATAGAACTGACGGCATTCCTTCATCGCGTATCTCCTCCAGGATAGGCTCTGTTATCGGTTTCCCGGCGCTGTCGCCAGATAGTGCCCCGAAGTGAAGCGGGCAGCGCCGCAATCGGCCGTGGCCTTGGGCGGAGCATGCGCTATAAGACGGCGCGTCCATGCGATTTTCGGTGATCATCCCCGCCTACAACGGTGCCGCGTTTCTCCCCCGCTCGCTCGCCGCGCTGGCGGCGTCGACCGACCGCGACTTCGAGCTGCTGGTGATCGACGACGGCTCGACCGACGCCAGCGCCAAGATCGCGCGGGCGGCGGGCGCGACGGTGCTCTCGCTGCCAATCCGCGGCGGACCCGCCCGGGCTCGCAACCGCGGCGCTCGCGAGGCTGCCGGCGAAATCCTGGTGTTCTTCGATG
>DASPMH010000472.1:0-10832 GCA_035627175.1 Terriglobales bacterium
CAGCCCGAACGGTTCGTTGGCTCATTTCACCAGTGTCGGCGCTGGTGAGGCTCTCAGGCCGAACGGAACTGCAGCGCGAAGCTGCTTTCTTGAAGGAGGGCTGAGCGGTATAGACGCCTCGATGTTCACGACCTTCCAGAAGCCGCGCAAACGGCCGCGCCGGATCAGCTCGATTGAAGATGCGATCGCGGACATTCGCGCCGGCAAGATGGTCATCCTGATGGATGACGAGAACCGCGAGAACGAAGGCGATCTGTGCATGGCCGCGGAAGCGGTGACGCCGGCCGCTATCAACTTCATGGCGAAGTACGGCCGCGGCCTGATCTGTCTCGCGCTGACCGAAGAGAAGATCGTCGAGCTCGGCCTGAGCATGATGGTCAGCGAAAACCGCGCCCCGCTGGGCACGGCCTTCACTGTCTCGATCGATGCCCGTCACGGCATCGGCAACGGCGTTTCTGCGGCCGACCGCGCCGCCACCATTCAGACGGCCGTGCGCGACGACGCGCGGCCGCACGATCTGGTCGTGCCCGGCCACGTCTTCCCCCTGCGGGCTCGCCGCGGTGGGGTGCTGGTGCGCACCGGTCAGACCGAAGGGGGCGTCGATCTCTCTCGCCTGGCCGGGATGAAGCCCGCCAGCATCATCTGCGAGGTGCTCAAGGACGACGGCTCGATGGCGCGCTTACCGGATCTCGAGCGCTTCGCCGCGACCCACGAGCTGAAGATCTGCACCGTCGCCGATCTGATTCAGTACCGGCTGCGCTGCGATTCGCTGGTCCATCCGATCGCCGAGGCTCGCCTCGACAGCCGTTACGGCGGCGAGTTCAAGATTCGCGTCTACAAGAGCGATGTCGACGACGGCGAGCACGTCGTCCTGATCAAAGGCGAGATCGACGGCAACGAGCCGGTGTTGGTGCGCGCCCACGCCGAGTTCCTCCCCGGCGATGTTCTGCAACTGCGAGAGCGTGACACCGCTGCTTTGCTGCACGAATCGATGCGGCAGATCGCCGCTGCGGGCCGAGGCGTCATTTTGTATCTGCGCCGCGAAGGCCGCGGTGCGGAGATGATGGCGAGCCGGCCGGCGACCACCGGCAAGCGCGCCCGGACGCCGAGTACCGACCCGGAGACGCGCGAGCGCGACTTCCGCGAATACGGCATCGGGGCTCAGATTTTGCGTGACGTCGGGGTGCGGCAGATCCGCCTGCTCAGCAACTTCCCGCGCAATCTGGTCAGCCTGCCAGGCTACGGCCTGGAGATCGTCGAGTGCGTCCCGCTGGCAGTTGCCGAGAGCTCGGGGGCGAAGAAGAAGCGCACCACAGCGGCGGCGAAACAGGCCGGAGCTGGCTTCGTGGTCAAAGGGGGAGCGCCTAAAAGGGGATGAAATCCCCGCACCTGCGGCGATGACGTCTTCCGCCGGCGGAAGACGTCATCCCTTTGGGAAAGGGGGCAGTTGATCAAAGCGGTGAACGCCGTTATTAGGCGCGGCGTTTCGGTTGGGTGGCGGCGGCGCGCTCTTCGCTTGGGATCGAGACGACCTGGACGTGGCCGCCGCGGGTCGAGCTCTGGATCTCCAGCTTCTGCAACAGCGCCACCAGGTCGGCATAGTCGGCTTCGGCTACGCCGATGAAAAACAGGATGCTGCTGCGGTGGCGGGTACGCCGCTGCGAGAAGAAGACCAGGCGCTCGTGGCACTGCGGGCTATCGAGATCCGAGCGCAGCACCGTCTCGCCGTAGGCGATGCGGCCGCGGATCGGACTGACCCGGCGGATCTCGGGAACGAACGGCCCGCCACTGGTCGGGCGGGAAGACGAGTAGCCGAAATCGATCAGGTGGGCTTCCAATTGGCGGCGCAGGTATTCCCGCGTCGAGGCTGCCCCAGATGATTCACCATTACGGGTAGACGCCGACTCTCGTGCAGACTCTGCTTTCTTCATCGTGACCGCGCCATTTTCGGCTGTTACGCATGAATTGCCAACCCCTCAGCGCGACTTTCACGAAATTTCCCGGCCGGAGAGCGTCAGCGGCGGGTCAGCTGGTCGAATTTCCCCATAACTCGGCCAAGCTCCAGCGATAGCCGACGCCGGCGCTGGCGCCGATATCCTCGCTGCCGCTGACCAGCCCGACGCTGGCGCCGGCGAAAAGCAGCCAGCGGCCGAGGTGCAGCTCGGGCCCGAAGCGCACCGCGGCGCGGTCATTATCGAAGTGAGAACCGGCATTGCCGGCGGCTTCGACCAGCCACTGCAGCTGCAGGCTCGACCCGACGGGGTAAGGACGGGTCGTCAGCGCCACCGCCCAGAGGAAAAGATCGTCCTGTCCGCCGGCCTCGAAAGAGGTGTCCGTCTCGATCGCCGGTCCTGGGTTGCCGAGCAAGGCCATGCCGAGATTGACGTGAGTTGCGACCGGACCGAAGTCGTAAGAGCCGAGCCCCTCGATCTCGAAATCGGTCTCATCGGTACCCAAGCGGTCATCGAAGTCGGCGTTGGGCAGCTTTGCTCCGAAACGCGCCGCTAGCGCCGGACGCCAAGCGCGCTGGCTGACGATGCGAACCTTGGTGAACAAGCGCGCGTCGCCCGCGCCGAGCTTGCGGTTGCGGTCGCCGCTCGCCAGCTCCTCATCGAGATACAACATCGCGAAGCTCGCCTGGATCTCGACCCAATCGGCGACACCGAATCGTAAGTGGAGCTCGGGCGCAGTGACCAGATGCTGCTCGCGAACGGCTCCGGCCGGGGTAAAGTGCGGAAACCGTTGATTACGGCTGTAGTGACCGGCAAGAACTGTCTCGACTTGCATCGACGGCAGCGGCGTAGCCTCTTCGGTAACGAGCGGCAGGAGCGTCGCTGCTGGCGCGGCGCCGCGAAACGACACCATGACCATCAGCGCAACGCCAGCCGATGCCCGGGTAAAAGGGCGAATAGCGCGCCACATCGGGGCGTCCGTACTCAGTGGCCCCCTCGTTTGCAACCGTTCGAGCCGCTATGATCGGCGGTCTCGGTTCATGATATCGCGCCTGTTCGTCATCGCCGCCGCTGTTTTCGCTCTCGCCGGTGCAGCCTACGCCAAGGTCGAGCTCAGCTTGGAGCTCGATCGCGAGGCGGTGTCGCGTGGCGGAGAAGCAGGTCTCGAAGTGCTCGCCCATATCGAACGCGGCTGGCACATCAACGGCCACAAGCCTACCGAGTCCTTCTTGATCCCGACCGTGGTCACCGTCACCGGACCCGCGGGCATCACCCTCGAGGCGATGACCTACCCGCCGGCCGACCGCCACACCTTCGCCTTTGCCAAGGGCAAGGAGTTGCTGGTGTACGAGGGCAAGGTCGGCATCACCAGCGCACTGAAGGTGCCGGTGAGCTATACGGAGGATTTCGTCCGCTTGCAGGCGGAGATGCGCTACCAGGCCTGCAACGACACCACCTGCCTGGCGCCGGCGACAGCGCGAGCGGAATTGGTGGTGCCGGTCAGCGCGGCCGGGGCTCGCAGTAGCAGTGGAATCGAGCCGCCGGCGACCTTCGCCGGCGCCTTCGACGTCGGCGCCTGGCTGACCGACCGCGGCCTCGCGGTCACCCTGGGGCTGGTTTTTCTTCTCGGCCTCGGCCTCAATCTGACCCCCTGCGTCTATCCGCTGATTTCGATCACCATCGCCTACTTCGGCTCGCAGTCGCACCAGCACACCAGTCGCACCATCGCCCTCGCCTGCTCCTACGTGCTCGGCATCACGCTGACATTTGCCGCCCTCGGCCTCGCCGCAGCGCTCTCGGGCAGCATGTTCGGGGTGGCGTTGCAGAAGCCGGTGGTGCTGATCTTCCTTGCCGCGGTGCTGGTGATGCTGGCGCTCAGCTCCTTCGGCTTGTACCAGATCCGCCCGCCGTCATGGCTGCTGCAACGGCTCGGCGGATCGGCTCCCGGCGTGCTCGGCTCGCTGTTCATGGGAGCGACGATGGGCGTTGTCGCCGCACCGTGTGTCGGACCGGTGGTGCTGGCGCTGTTGGTCTTCGTCGGCAGCCAGCAAGATCTGGTGCTCGGCTTCAGCCTGTTCTTCGTCCTCGGCCTGGGCATGGGTGTACCTTACATCGGCCTCGCGCTCGCCGCCGGCTCGATCAAGGCTTTGCCACGCTCCGGGGAGTGGATGTTGTGGGTCGAGCGACTCTTCGGCTTCGTTTTGATCGGTCTCGCGATCTATTTCGTCCGGCCGCTGCTGCCGGTGGTACTGCAGAAGTGGGCGCTGCCAGGAATCGCCGCGATCGCCGGAATCTATCTCGGCTTCATCGATCCGAGCGGTCGCAGCATGCCGTATTTCCGCACCGCACAATGGGTCACCGGCACCGTCGCTCTAATCCTCGCCGGCTGGATCGCCACGCCCCAGGCGGCACAGAGCACGATCGACTGGCTGCCCTTCGATCCCGCCAAGCTGGAAGTGGTACGGCAGGGCAAGCCGGCGGTGATCGACTTCGTCGCCGACTGGTGCATACCGTGCCACGAAATGGAGAACAGCACCTTCGTCCATTCCGATGTGCTCGCCGAAGCGAAACGCTTCGTCATGCTGCGCGCCGACATTACCCGTGAGACCGACGATTCCGCGGCCTGGCTCGATCAACTCGAGGTCGAAGGGGTGCCGACGGTGATCTACCTCGACAGCGGCGGGCGCGAGGTCAAACGACTGGTCGGCTATGTCGGCCCGGAAGAGATGATCGCGGCGATGCGGTCGGTGCAGTGAAGTCGTGATCACCAAACCGGTCGTCACTGAGCCGCGGCTCGCGGTCGCTTCCGACGCTGTCGTGGCCGCCGGCAGCCGGGTGCTGGCGATGGACTGGGCGCTGCCGGTAGCGGCGGCGCTGTCCGGCGCGCTGATCGCTGCGTCGTTCCTGCGCTTCCAGCTCTACCTCCTCGCTTGGTTCGCCTTCGTGCCGCTGCTGTGGGCGCTGCGTCAGGCGCCGAATCGCGCCGCAGCGGTGCGCCTCGGCTGGGTCGCGGGACTGGCCACCAACATCCCGGCCTTCTACTGGCTGGTCTACACCATCCACGTCTTCGGCGGCTTTCCGTGGATCGTCGCGGCGTTCTTCTACGGCTGCTTATCGCTGTTCACCTCGACCCAGTTCGTGCTGTTCGCGCTGGCGCGCTGGCGGAGCGGGACTGGGCCGTTGTTGCTGGCGGCGCCGGCAACATGGGTTTCGCTCGAGCTGCTGTTCCCCAATCTCTTCCCGTGGCGGATGGCCAACTCGCAGTACCCGGTGCCGACACTGCTGCAGAGCGGCGATCTCTTCGGTCCCTTCGGGTTGAGCTTCGTCATGCTGTGGTTCGCCGCGGCGCTGGCGCAGCTGCTTCCGGCGCGTACCGCCGAGACTCAGGTCGCGCCTGCCCCGCGTCGCTTTCTGCCGCTCGGGCTGGCTACCGCCGCGCTGCTCGCCTTGGTCGCCTATGGCCGCGTGCAGCTCGCGTGGATCGATCGGCTGTTGCAGCAGAGCCCGACGGCGCAGGTGGCGCTGGTGCAGGGCAACATCAGCATCGAGGACAAGGGCGACACCAAATTGATCGATACCAACCTCGATCAGTACCGCGCCCTGTCCTTGCCGCTGCAAGAGCACACCGATCTGATCGTCTGGCCGGAGACGGTGTCGCAGCGGTGGATCGCGGCGGACACCAGATATCTGGGGTCGAAAGAGAATCCCTTCCCCGAGCTGGCGACGACGCTGTTGTTCGGTGGTCTCGCCTATCGCATGACCGGTCCGCAGACGGCCGACGAGTTCAACAGCTCGTTCCTGGTGGGGCCGGGCGGCGAGGTGCTGGGGCGCTACGACAAGCGCATCCTGATGCCGTTCGGCGAGTATCTGCCTTTTGCTTCCTACTTTCCCGCGATTCGCAAGATCAGCCCCAACACCGCTGGATTTCTCGCCGGCACCGGGGTGCGGGTGTGGGATGTCGGCGGCAAGTTCAAGCTCGGACCGCTGATCTGTTACGAGGATCTGATCTCGGACATGCCGCGGCACACTACCTCGGCCGGAGCCGAGGTGTTGCTGAACATTCTCAACGATGCCTGGTACGGCGAAAGCGCCGCGCCGGTGCAGCATCAGGCGCTGGCGATCTGGCGCTCGGTCGAGAACCGACGCTATCTGCTGCGCGGGTCGAACACCGGCGTCACCAGCATCATCGATCCCGCCGGGCGGATCCTCAGCGAAGGCGGCTTGTTCACCGCCGAGGTGATCGCCGGCGAGATCCATCCCCTGAACGTCATCAGCTTCTACACCCGCTACGGCGATGTGTTCGCCTGGTCGGCGGTCTTCGCCAGCACGGTGCTGCTAGCGCTCGGGCGGCGGCGCGCATAGCCAGCAGCCGCCGTGGGCACGGGGGATTCGATACCGCGCTGCACCTCGCAGGTGCCCTCAGAAATCCCGCGCGCCTGCGGCCCTGAGGCTTTCGCCGGCGAAAGCCTCAGCCCTTTGGGAAAGGGGCGCGCACCTATGGCCGCCATCGCTAGAGGGCGGAGGCACGCCGCGGGTGCGGCTACGTCAGAAGGGGGTGAGTAGGGTCGCGATCGGGCAGTGGTCGCTGATGCCGACGCGGCGTCCGTCGCTGAGCTCGACGGGCTCGGCGAGATGTGGGCCGGCTGGGACGAGCTCGCGCCATCGCGCATCCTGCCCCGGCCGCACCCAGATGTAATCGATGCGCACCCATGGCGCGCCCGGCTCGGGAATGCGCTGCCACGGCGGGTCGAAGCTGCCGCTCGGACCGTTCGCTTCGAGCAGCTTCCGCAACGGCGAGCGCGTGGTGAAATTGAAATCGCCGAGAATGATCGCCGCACCACTGCCGGCGATGTCGTTGACCGCCTGCCGCAACGCCTGCACCTGCGACTCGCGAATCTCGACGTACTCGTCGCTCTTCTCGCAGTTGGCAGCGCCACCGGCGTAGCAGGCATGCAGATGGGTGACGAACACCCAGGGCTGGCCGTCGTCCGCTTGCACCTGCACCGCGCCGACGCCCTTGCCGCCCCACCACTCGCCGGTCCACGGCTTCCACCACTTGCCGGAATCGACGAACGGTACGAAACGCGGTTCGCCGACGAAAGGACGGCGCGACAGGATCATCAGCCCACTGCGTCGATGGGTGCCATGAAAGTCGACGCGATACGGATACTGCGCCGCGACGATGTCGAGAAAGCGGGCGCGCGCGGCGCTATCCCACATCTCCTGCAGGCCGACGACGTCGATCGAAGTATCGGCGTTGAGACGCTGCGCCATCGCTTCGAAGCGCGCCTGCACATCGAGGGAGATATACGGAATGCCCCACAGGTTGGCGGTCATCACCCGCAGGCTGCCAGCGGGCTTGGCACCGTTCGTCGCGACAATGCCGGCGGGGGGTCCGCACTTGCCCGCTTCGTATCCGTCCGGGATCTTGCATCCTCCGAGCAGCAGCGCCGTGAGCAGGAGCGCTGGTCTCGCAATTCGCAGTAGACGCACAATCCCCCGCGCCTGCGGCGCTGCGCCGCAGGCGCAGGGGATTTGCAGTCTCGGCAGCTCAGCCTCAATCCGCATCATGGCGGGGCATCATGACGACGCCTCCCCGGCGCGGCAATAGCGCGGCCTACGGCAGCACGCCGAGCTGCGGCTGCGACGGCTCGCAGGCAGTACCGCCGCTGCGTTGCAGCAGCTCGCTCAGAGCGAAGACGGTCGCATCGACATCGTTGCCAGCCCAGTATTCCGGATCGGCCGGATTGGCCCAGTCGAAGAAGTGCAGCAACCGCCACGGCAACAAGATGTCCGCCTTGGGCCGGCTCACCTCGATGGTGACGCTCGGCGTTCCGAAGGCCTGCAACAGAAATGGATCGAGCTGCCCCGTGATCGCCGCGGCGCGCTCCGCTACCGGCCGATAGCGCCGATACGGCTGATGCTGCTGAAAGACACCTTGGAAGACGCCGAGCACATACTCCGCCTTGTGCCGAGTGGTGTCGCGGATCGCGGGCAGATCGGCGACCTCGGGCAGAAACACCACCGCGCTGAAGCTGTGAAAGTTTACCGCGGCGCAGAAGCGCTCGCGAGCGCACAGCCGAGCCAGGGCGAGACACTCGGGCTCACTGAACGGATGAGGGCCACGGTAGTAAGCCGAGCCCGGTTTGGTGCGGGCGCTGTTCCAACTCTTGCGACCGCCCGACTCGACGAAAGGAAAGTTGCGGTTGGGATCGACACCGTTGGCGGTGAAGCGTGAGCCGCCGAGGCCGGTCCATCCGCGGTTACGCCAGATGCGCTCCGCCCCGTCGGGATTCAACAGCGGCACGATCCAGACGTCGGCGCGATCGAGCAGCTCGGTTATGTGCGGCTGCGCGCCGTAACCCTCGGCAAGCCGCCGCGCCACGGCGCGGGCGACGTACGAGCCGACATATTCGATGGCGTGGATGTGCGCCGTGATCAGCAGTCGCGGCCGGCCGCCGTCGCGCTGCTGACCGGCGCCGTGCAACCGTAGCGCCTGGATCGGCCGGCGCTGCGTCGATTCGCCGATGACCTCGAGCTGCGCCAGATGTTCGAAGCGCGCCGCCAAGTCGCGCACCTCGGCGCGGGCCTGCTCTGGCGAGGGGTAGGCGCCCAAGGGATCGCTCATGGTACCGCCGGCTGCCGGCGCAGCGCCCAATAGAACGGTAGCGAGGTCGCCAGCACCGCCAGGGCGATGCCGCACTCGAGCGGGCGCCACCAGACCATCGCCGCGGCGATACCGGCGTTGGCGACCATGTACAGCGCCGGGACCAGCGGGTAGCCCCAGGCGCGGTACGGGCGGCGCCGTGTCGGCTGGCGGCGGCGCAGCGCGTACAACGCGCCGGTGTCGGCGATCGTCGCCAGCAAGATCGCGAAAGTGGTGTAGTCGAGCACACTCGGGAATTGCTGCAGCACCAGCAGCAAGGCAATCGCGGTCGCCCCCTGCACCGCGATGGCGACGTGCGGCGTCCGATATTGCGGATGGACCCGTTCGGCGGCGCGCAGAAACAGACCGTCGAGCGACATCGCATAGGCAATGCGCGGCCCGACGAGGATGGTCGCGTTGAGACAGCCCAAGGTCGAGGCGAGCACCAGCAGCGCCGCGACGGTGCCGCCGGCAGAGCCGAACAAGGCCTGCGCCGCCGCTTCGCCGGCGCGTCCTTGCCTGCCGAGCTCCTCGATCGGCAAGGCATAGAGATAGAGAGCGTTGACCATCAGGTAGATCCCGGTGCAGACGAACAAGCCGGCGAACAAGGAAAGCGGCACGTTGCGTTCCGGATCGCGGATCTCGCTGGCGACGTACACCGAGGCGTTCCAGCCGAGATAGGAGAACAGCACCGGCGACAGCGCCAGGCCGAAGGCGCTGACAGGCAACGATGAGGCGCCATCGATCAAAGGCCGGAGATGGCCGAGATCGCCGGCGCCGAGGGCCATGGCGGCGACGATTACCCCGACCAAACCGCCGAGCTTGATGTACGCTGTGACATTGTTGAAGCGCGCCCCGGACCGGACGCCGACGTAGTTGATCGAGGACGTGCCGACAGTCACCGCGGCGGCGATCAGAACCTTCGAGGTCTGATCGAGCTCGATGAACAGACCGAGCCCTTCGGCGACTCCCATTGCCAACGTCGCCACGGTGCCGGCGTAGATGACGAAAAAGGACAGCCAACCGGCGGCGAAGCCGGCATATGGATGGTACGCCTCGCGCAGATAGACGTAGTTGCCGCCGGCATGCGGATACATCGCGCCGAGCTCGGCATTGGCGAGCGCGCCGGCGAGCGATAGCAGCCCGCCGGCACACCACGCCGCGAGGAATGCGCCGGGGTGCGGCAACAGCGTCGCCACCGTCCCCGGCGTCAGGAAGACTCCGACACCGATCACCGACGAGATCACCAGCATCACCGAATCGTGCAGCGAAAGAGCACGCGGCAAGCGATCACGGGGGTGGCGGTCGAGCGGGGGCTGGTGCCCTGGCGCGGCAGCAGGTTTCGGCAAGGACACCGGCGGACAACAGCGAGTCAGCGCACCGCCGTCAAGAGGCCGTCTGCCAGCCACTGCTGCAACAGAGCGACGGCGCGCGGCGCAACCTGGTCTTCGCCGCAGCTCTCGATCAGCAGCTCGCAGACCTCGGCGAAGGTCCCGTCCGCGGAGATAACCGCCAGCGCGGCGGCGTCATCGGCGGGAGTGATGCGGTGCCGGACGCGAAAATCGCGCCGCCAGATGCGGATCCTGGTCGGACCGTCCGCCTCGCCGTCATCAGCGCCGCCGGTCTCGAAACTGCGGCAGCATGACGGACCAGCACGCTCCGCGGCTGCCGCAACCGACGACGACGACGACGACGATTGGGAGCGCTCCCACAAAGCGACGATCGGCCCGTGCACCTCCAACCGGCGCAGCGAAGGGGTCAGCTCGAAACGCAGCTGCGGCCAGCGCTCCGCCGGCATTTGCGCCAGCACCTCGGCGGCTAGTGGCTCGGCATCGGCAGCATCGAAGGCATCAAATCGCGCCCATTCGAAGGCGACCAGGTCGGGCAGATACGGCTGATCGGCACGGATCGAATGAGTCGCAACGAACGACGCCAGCTGCGCGCCGACGAAACGCAACGAGAAGTGGCGCGGTGGATGTGCCAGCAAGTAGTCGGTGACCAGGTTGTGAAAACGAGCTTCGCCCAACGCTGCCGCGGTTACCGGGAAGTCCTGTCGCAAGACTTCGAGCAGGCGGAAGAAGTACATGTTGGCGTAGATGTCGATGCGCTCGACGGACCCGAGGCGAGCATCACCGCGGACGAAGGTGCGGGCGAGCTCGCGCTCGTCTTGCGGCAACTCGGCGAGGCCCTGGTGCGCGCCTTCCGGTGCGGCGATCAGCTTCCAGAGGAGCTGT
>DASPMH010000473.1:0-3222 GCA_035627175.1 Terriglobales bacterium
CGGGCTCGGAGAGCGCGCGCTACAGCAAGGGGCCCCTTCACTGCGCTACTCCGTCGGCACGGATGTTTTCGAATCGGCTGCCGCGCAGTGTGCCGGCGATTGGGTGGCCGAGGTTGCCGTTGGTGGCGCAGCCGTCGACCACAAAGCCGCTGCCGCTGAGGTGGATTCCGTCGCGGCCGTTGTTGGCGGCGAGGCAGTCGATCAGGCGATGGCCCCAACCCATCAAAAAGAAACCGTCGGCGCCGTTACCGGCCGCCAGGGGGCCGCGCTCGCTGCTGCCGAGCCTGGCAGCGCGGCCGAGCACGTTGAAGCCGAAGCGGCCGTTGTCGAAGGCCCGTACCTGCTGCAGCAACCAGCCGGTACCTCGTAAGGAGAAGCCGTCGCGCCCGGCGCGGCGCACCTCGACCATATGGATGACGCCGAACTCCCCGCTGAGACGGATGCCGTCGCGGCCGGATCCGTCGACGGCGATATTCTCGATGCGATCGACGGCATCTCCGATACGCGAGCTGACGCCGTCGCGAAAGTTCTCGATCTGGGCCATGCCGCGGCTGCTGACGATGCTGACGCCGCCGCCGCCGTTGATTACCCGGATGCCGCTGCCGGCACCCGCGCCGCGGACTACGGCGCCGGCGAGATCGATGATCATTGGCAGCTCGCGCTCCGGCGCATGAACGACCAATCCGTCGGCCGGGCAGGGGCCGAGTAAGATCGGATCGTCGTGCAAGACCACGCTGCTGCCGACAGTATCGCCGCAGCGGCAAGGAACATCCTGCCCGCCGATGTCGTCGCCGCAGATGCCGGCTTGGGCGATATCTGCGAGCAGGAGAGCGGCAGCGACGATGCAGGCGGTGGCTAAGTTGCAGCTGAAGCGGCCCAAGCCGATCAACCCAACCAGATCGACCCAGGTGGGTCAACCTCGGTCGTGCGCGTGACTCGCCGCCCTGTCGCCGGGATGGTATGAGGCCGCTTCGTCGCTGCAGATAGGCTCGAGGAGGAACGGAATGCGGACCACGATCATTGCATTGGTAGTGCTGCTGGGGCTCTCGACTCCGGCGGTCCATGCCTTCGAAGGGACTCTCAAGTGGCGGACCATGTCAGGGATGATCGCCAGCCTGGCTCCCCTCGGCGCCAAGGCCGAAGATCCTCAGACGGTATTGGCGCTGGCGAGCGACAAGGTCGCCGGCATGCCGGGAGTGACCACCTCGCAATTCGATCTGCTGATCAAGGGCTCGAAAGTGAAGGAGCGGCCGCAGGGCAATGCCGCCTACGTCGTCGTCGACGGCGCCACCGGTCAGATCTGGATGATCAATCCTGCCAGCAAGCGGTACGTGGAATGGTCGCAGGAAGATCGTGACATGCTGCAGAAGCGGCTGACCGATCTCGAAAAGAAGCAAGAAGAGAAGATCGCGACGATGACCGGCCCCGAGCGCGATCAGGCGCAGCAGCGGCTCGACGAGCAGCGAGCCGCGGCCAGGGCGCAAGGCGATCTGGAGAACCTCGGCAAACAAGAGACGATCGCCGGCTTCGTCACTACTTTGTGGCAAGTGAAAGTGCCCGGGCGCCTGGCTCACGCCGCAATCGCTACCGAGCCTGCCGATCTCGCCCAGACCTTCCGCGGCGTGTACGCCGCCCGCGCCAAGATGCAGGGCAAGACCGGCTTGCAGCCGCGCGACCTGAAAGAAATCGTCTCGGAAAAGGGTATCCCCGTCCGCATCGTCAGCGTCCAAGGCAGCGCCTTCAAGATCGATGAGATCGTCGCCTCGGAGCCCGGGCCGATCAGCGACACCGAGGTCCGCATTCCGGCCGGCTTCGAGAAGACTTCGCTACAGGATTACCTCAAGGGCGCCCTGCAGCAGCGCCTGCAACAATCGATGCCCAAAACCCTACCCGGCGCCCCCACGACCCCAGCAAAGTAACCCCTCAAGCTGTAGCGCGCGCTCTCCGAGCGCGCCGGCCCAGAGAAGGGAAGGCCTCAACCCTCCGGTAGGCCAGGTGCGCTCGGAGAGCGCACGCTACAGCGGGCTAGGGGAGGCCGGCGACCAGTTGGGGCTCGTTGGTGATGATCGACGTTGCGCCGGCTGCGGTCATCGCCTCGATCGACGCGGCGTCGTCGACGGTCCAGACGTTGACCTGCAAGCCGCGGCTCAACGCATCCTGCACCAGCGCCGGCGCTATTTGAACGAACGGAAAGACCCCGCCCGGATGAATCGCATCGAGGCCGAGCTGCACCGCCTGGTCGATGTTGCGCGTCCGCAAGCCGTTGACGAGCAGCCCGGAGTACAACTCTGCGTCGGCCGCTTTGACTGCCGCCGCCGCTTCGGCGTCGAACGAGGAGAAGAAGACGCGGTCCGCGACGCCCAGCCGCTGCACTTCGGCGACCGCGGCCTCGGCCAGCGCCGTCGGTCCGGTCGTCGGCGTGATGCAGCCGGCCTCGTAGACCTTGAGCTCGATATTGACCAGGGCACTCGCCGCAAGGGCGTCGAACACTTCCTCGAGCGTCGGCGGCGGCTCGCCGCTGCTGGTGCCGTCGAAGCTCTCCAGCTGGCAGCCGCGCACCTCCGCAAAGGTCATCGTACTGACGCAACCGCTGCAGAGTGTAGTGCGATCGAGAGTGTCGTCGTGCATCACCGCCAGTCGGCCATCGGCGGTCAGCTCGACGTCGAGCTCGATACCGTCGGCACCTTCCGCCATCGCTTGTTGGAACGAGGCGATCGAGTTCTCCGCTACCGGATTGCCCGCTTGATTGGTGCCCGTGCCGCGGTGGCCGATGTTGCCCGGTGCCAACGCCGCCAGGCGCTCGCGCACGACCAGGTTCGCCGGCCCGCCGCCGGCCTCGTCGTCGTCATCGTCGCCGCAGCCGAGAGCGATGGCGGCCATCGCCAATCCGATCAACCGATAGCGCAATCGCATGCTCAGCCATTCCCACCAGCGCAGGCCGCCGTCAAGCAATCCGCACCGCTTGCAGCTAGAGTCACAGCATGTAGCGTGGCGCGATGGTGCCTCAGTGGCTGCACCCGATTCGACACGAGCTCGCGGGGCGGATGGCGGACGCGTCGCACCTGCTGTTGTTGCTCGATTACGACGGCACCCTCGCGCCGATCGCGCCGACTCCGGAGCAGGCGTTGCCGCTGCCGGGCACGGCCGAGCTGCTGACCCTGATCGCAGCTCAGCCGAGCGTCACCCTCGCCATCATCACCGGCCGGGCGATCCGCGACCTGC
>DASPMH010000474.1:0-11583 GCA_035627175.1 Terriglobales bacterium
GCACGCCTGGGGGTTGAGAGGGCGGCTACCAGATGTAGGGGATGATGCGGCTTACTTCGCGCTGGTAGGACTCGTACTCGCCGCCGAGTTGCTGGCGCAGCAAGCGCTCCTCCTGGATCATCCGCATCAGCATCACTGCGACGCAGGCGGCATACGGTACGAGCAATACCAGCCGGCCGGTCGCCATCAGCGGTGCTGCCGAGGCGATGAGCATGCCGCAGTAGAGTGGGTGGCGCACCAGGCCGAAGGCGCCGTCGCGGCGAAAGCGCATCGGCGCGGCGTTGGGTACCCGCTTGGTGCCGATCGGACAGATCTGGGTGCGGCCCCAGAACCATAAGCCGATGCCGAGCCCGTAGACGAGCACGCCGAAGAACGCGCCGATGGCGGAGATCTGCATGTTGGTGATGACGATACATCCGAGGGCGGTGTTGACGCTGATCGCGGCGATCATGCCGTAGCTGACCCAGCGCTCGCCCGGGGTCAGGGCGGGCAGGGTCTCGCCGAGATCTTCGGTGCGAAAGACGAACAACACCATCCAGCCGAAGGTGAAAAAGAGCGCGACGGCGAATTCGAGCATCATGCCGTCGCTGCCTTGCCAGCGGCGAGCTGCGACCGCAAGCGTCCGACCGGCAGACCGGCGGCGAGCAAGGCTGCGAAGCCGACCCCGGCCCACAGCAGCTCATGGATGCGGGTGATGATGCCGACGGTGAAGCCGAGCTCCGGCTGGCCGAGGGCGGCACCGAAGGCCGCAACCTGGCTCGCTTCGAAAGCCCCGAGCCCGCCCGGTGTCGGTGCCGCGCGCGAGACGCCGCCGACCAGCATCGACACCAGCACCATCGGCAGCTCGAGGCTGACGCCGAAAGCCCGAAAGATCAGACTGTACTCGAGCACCGTCACCGCCTCGATCGCGAGCGATACAAAGATGGCCGCCATCGCCAATCCCGGCTGCAGTCGCATCAAATCGCCGGCGTGCCGTTCGGCGCGGCGCACACCGACGACGGCAATGCGCAACCAGCGCACGCCGAGCCAATCGATCAGGCGGTACAGCGGTGCCAGCGGTCGATAGCCCAGAGCGAGCAAAGCGAGCGAGGCGGCCAAACCCACGCCACCGGCCAGCATCGCCAGACCCAAGCCGTTCCACACCTGCCGATCGGCGGACCAGGTGATCCAGAACACCGCGATGTAGGCCATCGCTGCGAAGCTGTTGCCGAAGGTCTCGATCAGCCGGTCGAGCGCAACCGCCGCCGCCGCACGCGCCCCGCGGCGCGGCTCGCGCACCAGCACGATCCGCAGCGGATCGCCCGACAATCTTCCCGCCGGAGAGATGGCGGCAACGGCATCGGCGGCGAGCCGCGCCAGCGCCAAGCGCCGTACCGAGCCATCCGTACGCAGGGCGCGCGCCAGAGCCCGCCAGCGCAGCACGTAACCGAGGCGAACGGCGACGGCGGCGGCTAAGTAGAGCGCTAGATACCATGGCTGCGCCCGGGCAAAGGTCGCCAGCACCTGGTCGCCGAAGTAGTAGGCGACCAGCACGAAGCCAGCGAGGCCGCCAAGCAGCGCCGCCGTTCCGGCGCGAGTCATGGCGAGTCGGCGGTCGCCGAGCCGAGCTGCGCCGCGAATACGTCGCGGATCGCGGCGAACTGGACATGCTGCGACAATTGCCGCCAGCGCGGCTCGAGGCGCTCGCGGCCGATGCGCAATAGCCAGCGTCCGGCGCCCGGTCCGGTTGGCGACAGCGGATCGACCTCCCACGGATGAAGGTAGAACACGCCGGCGCCGACCTCGCGCTCGAAGCGCCGCAGCAGGCGCTCGATGTAGCAGGCCGGCAGAAAGCGCAGGCCGGCGCCGCTGGCCAAGGGCAGATGCCAGCGGCCCAAGCGCAGCAGCGCGACTGGTACTTCCCACAGGCCGTTGTGGAGCTGGTACGGCGCCCGCGAGGTCACCAGCTCGAGCCCGGGCGGGCGGTCGATCGCCAGGATGCTGGCGTCGTAAGCGAAGCCGCTGTCGTGGATGATATCGACGGGCCAGCGCACCTCCGCCTTGATCGAGAAGTAGGGCGCCCGAAACCCTTTTACCGCGACACCGGTCGCATCCTCGATCGCCTGGCGCGAGGCGCGCAGCTCGTCGCGCAGCTCGCGCCGGGTCAGGTCCATCACCGGCCGATGGCTGTAGCCATGGCTGCCGAGCTCGTGGCCGGCGGCGGCGATGCGCCGCACCAGCGCCGGATAACGTGCCGCGACATCGCCGAGGACGAAGAAGGTCGCCCGGCTGCCGTAGTCAGCGAACAGCTGCAGCAACCGGTCGGTGTTGGTCTCGACTCTTGGACCGACGCCCCCCGGATCGACGCCCGAGTCATGGTGCCAATCCTCCACGTCGACGCTTAGGGCGTGCTGCACCGGACCCTTGAAACATGCCGCGGGCCGATGGCGCAACGGGGTTGCGCTGCGGCAATGCACGATTGACGCTCACACCTCCCGTCGCTACAAGCCGCAGAGATGCCTAGCACCGCTGGTTTTGTCCTCGACGTCGACAAGCTCCATCAACAGGTCGCGGCGGCGCGCTCGAACGCCGCTGCGCGGACGGCCTGGGAAGATGCGCCGGTGCAGGCCGAAGACCTGCCGGGGCTTTGGCACTCGTCGATCCCGACCGATGTTTTCTACCAAGCTGCGGCGGCACGACGGCAACAGCTGCGGGTGATGCACGAGACCTTCTCGCCGCTCTACATGACCAACACCTGCGATGCCGAGTGTCGGATGTGCGGCATGCGGCGCAGCAACGCCGCCTTGATCCGCGAGACGGCTCGGCTCGATGACGTCATCGACCAGCTGCGCACGTTGGCGCGCCGCGGCATGCACGCGGTGGCGTTGCTGACCGGCGAGTATCGCCAACCGCAGCGGCAGTGGGCGATGGGCTACGTCAACCAGGCCGCTCGGGCGGCGCTCGAGCTGTCGTTCCGCCACGTCTTGATCAATGTCGGCTCGATCGACGAGGACGAGTTTCCGGTGCTGCTCGAAGGGGTCGAACGGCGCGAGGACGGCAGCGTCGTCGCCAAGCTGACGATGTCGACGTTCCAGGAGACCTACGAGCCGGGCGTGTACGCCAAGTTCATGGGCAACGATCCCGAGAATCCGCGCGCCGACTTCGAGCGGCGCCTGGTCAACTTCGACCGCGCCTTTGCGGCGGGCATGCGCGTCGCCAACCCCGGTATCCTGGTCGGACTCAACCCCGACATCGCCTACGAGATGACCGCGCTGGCGCTGCACAGCGGCCATCTGATCGAGCTCGGCATGGAAGTGTATCTGTCGATGCCGCGCTTGCGCCGCATCGCCGGCGAGGGCAGCCACCGCACCATCAGCGACGACGAGTACCTGCGCATGGTGTCGTTGTTGTCCTTGGCGCTGCCGCAAGCGAAGCCGGTGATCACCACGCGCGAGGGTGCAGCGATGCAGCAGCAGCTCGCCCCGATCGTCACGGTCATCTCGGCGGGCTCGGCCTCGGTGACGCCCTACACACAAGACGGCGCCCGCTTCCCGCTCGAGACCAGCCAGTTCGAGGTGATCGACCAGCGCCCCTTCGAAGCGATCCTCGCGGACCACCGCGCCCGCGGCTTGGTCTTCGAGAACTTCGTCCCCGCCCACTAACACAGCCCCGTTCCTCTTGGGCTACTCCGGCCTACTGCCCCCTTTCCCAAAGCGATGACGTCTTGCGCCGCCGGAAGACGTCATCGTTGCAGGCGCGGGGGGATCTCTGAGAGGTTACCAGCGGCGGGTCTCGCCTACTGCGAACGTCCAGGCGCGGTCGCCGAGGCCGACCAGGTCGGCGGCGGCTTGGAAGCGCTGCGGCGGCTCGTCGAGCGGCTCGTCGGTCAGGTCGAAGGTGCCCCAGTGGGTGCCGATGACGTGCTGGGCGCGCACGTCGACGGCGGCTTGGGCGGCCTCCTCAGGGTTGAGGTGGACGAACTGCATGATCGCGGCAGGATCGTAGGCGCCGATCGGAATGGCGGCGAGATCGATCGAGCCGAAGCGCTCGCCGATCTGTTTGAAGCCGTCGAAATAGCCGGTGTCGCCGGCGAAGTAGAAGCGGCGGGTCGCGCCTTCGACGACCCATCCCGCCCACAGGCGCTGGTTCTCATCGGTCAACGAACGCCCGGCAAAGTGTTGTGCCGGCACGCAGTGCAGTCGCGTGCCACCGCTCTCTGCGCTCTGCCACCAGTCGAGCTCGACCACCTCACCGCCGGCCTCGCGCACCAACTCGGCCAGACCGAGCGGGACGAAGAATTTCGTCCCGCGACGGGCCAAAGCCCTGATCGAAGGAAGGTCGGTGTGGTCGTAGTGATCGTGCGACAGCACGACGAAATCGATCGGCGGCAGCTCCTCGAGCGGAATTCCCGGCGGCACGCTGCGCTTCGGGCCGACGAAAGAGACCGGGCTGCAGCGCTCCGCGAAGATCGGATCGGTCAGGAAGGTAACGCCGTCCATGCGCACCAACAGAGTCGAGTGGCCGATCCAGGTGACGCTCGGATTGTGCTGAATCGCCGCGGGATCGTAGCGCCTCCAGCGCGCCCCGCCGGAGCGGCCGATCAGGGTGACGACGATCTTGCGCGAGAAGAACGGGAACATCTCGGAGAAGCCGGGCAGGGGCCGCGGACCGGCAGCGTTGAGAAAACGTTTTCCATCTCGCGGAGCGCCCGCGTGGGCCATGTCGATACCTCCCGCTGCCAGCAGCGCGACGGTCAAAAGGATTCCTCGTGCGCCAAACATGTCGGCGAGCATCATGCCGTCTGCCGCCGCCGGCGCAAGCGATAACGCCGCAGGTAGCGCCGATCACCCGGGGCGATCTTCCTTGCTCCGCGCGCGAGCGCTGGTGTAAGCCTCGCGCCAATGCGTACCATCGTTTTCTGCGAGCCGCCGTTCTTGTTCTGGGATCGCTCGATGGATCGCATGCGCCAGGGCGAAGAAACGATTCCAGGCATGGGCGTCTTGGTGCTGGCGGCGATGGCGCGCCAGCGCGGCTACCGGGTGCATCTGCTCGATGCCAAGCGGCAGGGTTCGAGCGTCGACGAGGTGGCGCGCCAGATCGCGGCGCTGCAACCCGATTATCTCGGCATCTCTGGCACGACCATCTCGGTGACCAACGGCGCGCGTATCGCCGAGCGGGTCAAAGAGCTCGTACCGGGCGTGGTGACGATCCTCGGCGGCCCCCACGTCAGCGCAATTCCCGAACGTACGCTGCAAGCCTTTGGGGCGATCGACTACGGCATCTGCGGCGAGGGCGAGATCTCGCTGTTCGCGCTGCTCGAGCGGCTCGAGCAAGGTGCCGAAACCACCGATGTGCCGGGGCTTGTTTATCGGGCAGCCGAAGGTGTGCGCGCCAATCCGCGGGCGCCGTACATCGACGATCTCGATCAGCTGCCGATGCCGGCGTGGGATCTGCTGTCCGACTTTCCGCACCGCTTCCAACCGTCGCTGTTCAGCTATCCGCGCTCGCCGGTGGCGACCTTGATCACCTCACGGGGCTGCCCCTTTTCCTGCTCGTTCTGCGATCGCTCGACCTCAGGCAAGCGCGGCCGGATGCACAGCGTCGAGTACGTCGTCGAGCTCTGCCGTCACCTCGCCGGCATCGGCGTGCGCCACGTCATTTTCGTCGACGACCTGTTCACGGTACGCAAGCAACGCGTCGTCGAGCTCTGCCAGGCGTTCCTCGACAACGGCTTCGACTTCTCCTGGAGCTGCACCAGCCACCCCAACTTACTCGACTTCGACACCATGAAGCTGATGCGCAGGGCGGGTTGCTGGCAGATCGCCTACGGCATCGAATCGGGCTCGCAGCGTGTGCTCGATGTGGTCAAGCGCGAGGTGCGGATCCCGCGCATGCGCGAGACCTTGCGGCTGACCCGCGCCGCGGGCATCCGCGCCAAAGGGTATCTGATGATCGGTCACCCGACCGAGGGCATCGACAGCCTGGAAGAGTCCGCCGCCTTCCTCGCCGAGGTCGAGCTCGATCTCTGCCAGATCACCAAGTTCACGCCGTATCCCGGCACGCCCGCGTACCCGACGGTGCAGCAGCACGGCAGCTTCGAAGAGAACTGGGAAGAGATGAACGCGATGAACTTCGTCTTCGTTCCCAACGGCCTGACCCGCCCGCAGCTCGAGGAATACTTTCTCAAGCTCTATCGCGCCTTCTACCGCCGTCCCGACGTGTTGTGGGGATTGGCCAAGCTGATGGCCGGAGAGCCGCGCTACCTCAAGCGGATGGCGCATTCGATCGGAGTGTACCTGCGCAGTCGGGTCGAGGCGGTGCGCGCGCCGCGGGCGGTCGAGCCGGCCGTGCTCGGCAACTGACTTGGCAGGGTCCCCGGCCCGTGTTAGCCGGAACGGGCACCGCAACGTGCAGGCTTTCGCACCAGGATTACCGAAAGGAGAAAGCATGACGCGAATCCGGATCGGGGTAATCGTCGCCGCCATGGCGCTGACCTTGGTTGCCACGTCGTCACCGGCCGCAGCGGCCCAGAGCAGCGACCAGCGCCGTTTCAATGCGATGTGGTGGTCGATCCTCCACCCTGGCGTCGGCGAGTGGTACCTCAAGGGATGGGGCGGCTTCATCAACTGCCCGCAGAAGAAGTTCTGGCTCGGCTTCATTCCGATCTACGGCTGGCCGGGTTACTTGCAGGTCAAGTCGGCGATCGACGCGCGCAACGGGCGCACCAACGACAGCCTGACCTTCTGAAGTTCCGCGTCGCCGAATATTGCGTTGGCATCGCCGGCGCCGCGTGTTAGGCAGCGCGGCTTTATGGCCAGCCTTCGCGACGCGGTCCGTTACAACGGCCTGTTCTGGCGCAAGTTCGCCTACCTCGGCTGTGTCTACGGCCCGGAGTGGTGGAAGACCTACTCGCCCGGTCCGATCGGGGCGATCGTCTACACTCTGATCGCGCCCAATCGCCGCGCCGCGATCCAGAACATGCAGCGCGTACTCGGCGTGCACGACGCGCGCCTGGTGCGACGCGCGGCGATCGGCATGTTCGCCCAGTTCGCCCGCTGCTTTGCCGAGTCGATGGAGTACTACGGCCCTCGCCCGCATCCGATCCGCTTCGACGTTCCCGAGGTCGACCCGCTCGGCGAGGCGTTGGAGCGCGGTCGTGGGGCGGTGGTCGTCACCGGTCACTTCGGCAACTGGGACGTCGCTGCCAAGGGACTGCACTCGTACGGCCGGCCGATGAATTTGGTCATGGCCCACGAGCAGAACCAGAGCACCCACGAGTTCGTCCGAGTCGCGCGTGAGCAGGTCGGGGTGCGCGTGATCTACTCCGATTCGTCGGTGTTCTCCTCGCTCAACATGATCCGCGCCCTGCGCAGCAACGAGATCGTCGCGATTCAACTCGATCGGGCCGAGAGTGCCGGCGGCACTCGGCTGGTCCCGTTCTTCGGTGCACCGGCGACTTTTCCTTCCGGCCCGTTCGTGCTGGCGCGACTCGCCGGTGCCCCCGTCATCCCGGTGTTCGTGCCGCGTCTCGGCCGGCGTCATTACGCCGTCCGCATCGGCGAGCAGATCGAAGTGCCGAAGGACGGCAAAGGGCAGGCGACGATCGACCGCGCCATGCTACAGGCGGTGCAGGCCTTCGAAGCGACGGTGCGAGAATTCCCGACCCAATGGTTTCGTTTTACCCCGTTCTGGCCGGAGGATGCGGTTGCCAGTGAACCGCAGCCGTCGGAGCGTGACCTTCGGCGGGCGGCGATGCGAGCGAGGAGCTGAGCGTGCAAGTGGATTTCGACGTCGCCGTCATCGGCGGCGGCCCGGCAGGGAGTACCGCGGCAGGGTTTCTGGCACAGCAGGGCGCGCGGGTATTGGTGTGCGAACGCGAGCGCTTTCCGCGCTACCACATCGGCGAGTCGCTACTCTCGGCGACGATGCCGATCCTCGATCTCCTCGGCGTCATGGCGGACATCGAAAGCGCAGGCTTCGTCAAAAAGCCGGGCGGAACGTTCTTGTGGGGTCGCAATCCCGAGCCGTGGAGCTTTTTCTTTCGCGAAGATCCCGGTGGCCGGCCGCACGCCTTTCACGTGCTGCGCTCGCAGTTCGACAACATTCTCTTTCAACACGCCGGCAAATGCGGCGCCGAGATCCATGACGGCTGGCGGGTCGTCGATATCGCCTTCAATGGCGTCAATCGTATCGAAATCGAGAGCGAGGAGGGCGTTCGCCGCAGCGTCCGCTCGCGCTGGTTGATCGACGCCAGCGGTCAGACAGCGATGATCGGTCGCCGCGACGGTCTGCGGAAGTTCAATCCGTTCTTCAAGAACCTCGCGGTGTTCGGCTACTTCGAGGATGCCGTGCGGCTGGCGGGAGAGATCGAAGGCAACATTCTCAGCTGCGCCAGCAGGGACGGGTGGTTCTGGTTCATCCCCCTGCACGACGGCACCACCAGCGTCGGCGCGGTGATCGACGCGCAGCGCTTCGGTGCAGCGGCCAAGGACGGCTCGGTCAAGCTCTACCGGCAGTTGATCGAAGGCTCGCCGGAGATGTCCGAGCGGCTCAACCTGCAGAAGCTGGTCTCACCGGTGCGAGTCATCCGCGATTACTCGTACTGCAGCGATCGCTTCTACGGCGACGGCTACCTGCTCGCCGGCGACGCCGCCTGCTTCATCGACCCAGTGTTCTCGACCGGTGTTCATCTGGCGTGCTTGTCGGGCTACCTGGCGTCGCGAGCGCTGGGGACTGTGCTTGCTGGGGGCCACTCCAGCGAAGCGCTGGCGAGCTACGACCGGCGCTATCGCACCGCCTTCGAGCGCTATCTGCAATTCCTCTACTTCTTCTACGACCACCACCAGGATCCGGAGTCGTACTTCTGGCAGGCGCGCAAGATGCTGCATCCCGACTCGGGGCTGCAGGCGAAAGAAGGGTTCGTGCGGCTGATGTCGGGCGGCGCCGACTGGCAGGGCGATGCCGAGATCGCCGCGGCCTTAGAGCAGCGCCATCAGAAGATGGAAGCGGCAACGGCACGCAACCGTATCGCCGCGATTCCGGGCGCGGACATCTTCCGCGTCTCACGCACCCGCGCCGAGCTCGAGGAAGACTGAAGCGGAAGATTCACCACGAAGGCGCGAAGAGCACGAAAGGACTTCCTGTCCTTCGAGCCTCCGTGGTGCAAGGTCAAGAGATGGTCGCCCAGGCGTTCTCGTGTGAGCGCAGGTAGCGGTTCACCTTCAGGTTGGCGACGAGATACGCCATGGTCTCGAGATAGCTGCCCTTGGGCGGCGGGAAGAGGCGCTTGGCGATCGCTTTGGTCGAGTAGAAGCCCTCGTAGACGTACTTGAACCCGTCGAGCATCTGCTCCGAGGTCATGTTCGCCGGCTTGATCAGCGGACTGCCATAGTCGTAGCGGCCCCAGTCGCTCTCGACGATGCGCCCGGCGGCGAGCATCTCGTCGTAATACTTGGTCCCGGGGTAGGGGCAGGGGGTGAACAGCTTGAGGAAGGAGACCTGGGTGTCGACCAGGAATTCGAGCGAGCGGCGGAAGGTATCGAGGTTGTCGCCGTCGAGCCCGACCATCAGCAGCGCGATCACCTGGATCCCTTTGGCGCGGATCGCGGCGAGGTCGCGGACGAAGCGCTTGGGCTGGTTGAAGCCTTTGTTGATCGAATCGAGGCTGTCGTCGTTGATGCTCTCGAGACCAATCGACAGGCTGACGCAGCCACTGCGGGCGGCGAGGTCGAGCAGCTCGGGGTCGCGGGCGATGTTGATCGTCGACTGACTCGCCCACTTCAGCTTGAGGGGGATCATCTTGCGGAACAGCTCTTTCGCCGCTTCGGGCCGAGCGATCGGATTGTCGTCGAGCAGCAGGATGCGATTGGCGCCGAGCGATTTGATGATGCGCAGGTCTTCGATGACCTCGTCGGCGGGGCGAGTGCGGAAGCTGCGCTGATAGAAAGTCTGCACGGCGCAGTACTCGCAGGGGTGCGGACAGCCGCGCGAGAAGACGACCGGCCAGTGAAAGTACTGGCGGTAGAGCCAGCTGCTCTTGAAGGCATCGTACTTGAGCAGCGGCAGCTTGGTGTAGTCGACCTGCGGCAGCGACTGCAGCGAGTGCCACTCCGAGGCCCGATAGATGCCGCGGCTGCGATCGGCGGCGAGATCCTCGAGCACCTGGGCCCACACCAGCTCCGCTTCGCCGGCGACCACCGCGTCGGCATGCGCCAGCGACTCTTGCGGCGTCAGGGTCACCCAGGTGCCGCCGAGCACGACTTTGACGCCGCGCTGGCGGAAGTGATCGGCGAGATCGTAGGCGCGTTTGATCTGCGGGCCCATCGCGGTGATGCCGACGACGTCGGCGTCGCGCGCCAGATCGACGTCGTAGAACAGCTCGTCGACGTAGGAGACCTCGTGGCCCGCCGGGGTCAGCGCGGCGAGGTAGGGCAGCGTCAAGCCGCTGGTCCAGTAGCGCGTCGTCTTGTGGAGCGAGCCGTCGAGATTGTAGTGCGTCGGCGAGATCAAATAGATGCGCATGGTGGTGTGCGACTGTTAAAAGTGACCGGCGACGAAGTCAACGCGTCGACTTGAATCGGCCCGGCTGCTACGACCCTGGTTCGATCGTGAGGAAGATGTGAGTAACCCGGCCGCCGAATCGATCGCCACAGTCCAGCCGCCAGCCCCGCCGTGGCGTATCGCCGTCAATCGGGTGCTGTTTCGCGGCATGCTGTTCACGATGGGCCTGATCGCCGTCGTGCTCTACCAGTTCAGCCACAACCTCGCGTGGCGCTTCGCCAAGGCCCAGGCCCGGGTGCTGGCTCGGGTGTGCGGGGTCCGGGTGCGGCTCTCCGGCCTAGACAAGCTCGGCGGCGGCCCCTACATCTTCACACCCAACCATCAGAGCCACTTCGATATCGCCGCGTTGCTCGGCTACCTGCCCGGCAACAACCGCTTCGCCGCCAAAAAAGAGCTGTTCCGCGAGCCGGTGCTCGGCCTGGTGCTGCGCACCATGGGGATGGTTCCCATCGACCGCGGCGATTCGGAGGAGTCGATCCGCCGGTTGCGGCGCATCGGCGACGACGGCTGTTCGACCATCATCTTTCCGGAAGGGACGCGCAGCCCCGATGGGCGGCTGCAGCCTTTCAAGAAAGGCGCCTTCGTTGCCGCTATCGAGCTGGGCATGCCGATCGTGCCGATCGTCTGTCACGGCACCCACGAGGTCATGCCGAAGGGTCGCTACCTGTCGATTCTGCCGGGCGACGTGGTCGTCAAAGTGCTCGAGCCGATCTCGACCGAGGGCATGACCTACGAGGATCGCGACCGGCTGCGCGAGCTGACTTTCGGTCGCATCGCCGACGCGCTCGCTGAGCTCGCCTGATCGCCTTGCTGATGCAGCTCGCGGTGGTGATTCCGGCGCTCAATTGTGAGCGCACCATCGCTACCGTCGTCACCGGCGCGCGGGCTCATCTCGAGACCATTGTCGTCGTCAACGACGGCTCGAGCGACGCCACCGCCGCGGCGGCGCGCGCGGCCGGGGCGGAAGTGATCGAGCACCACCGCTGCCGGGGCAAAGGAGCGGCCCTCCTCAGCGCGATGGAAGTGCTGGAACGTCGTGGAATA
>DASPMH010000475.1:0-2250 GCA_035627175.1 Terriglobales bacterium
TGGAATGAGCGATTCAGGATGAGGACAATCATTCAACCGCAGTTGAGCAAAGGAGCGCGAAATGTCTTCACCTTCACCCGTTGATCAACTCGTGGTGCTCACGCATCCGGACCTCAACAGCTTTTGCGCCAGCATCGCTAGCCGGTGGCAGCAGAGGGCGCTGAAGCATCATCAAACTTGCAACCTGCGCGACCTGTACCGCGATGGTTTCGATCCTGTCCTGAGAGCAACCGAGCAGCCGGGGAAGGGCGGTTTCAATCCGCTTGACGAAAATCTGGCCGAATGCCGCCGGCTCGAACAACTCGACGTACTGGTTTTCGTCTACCCGATATGGTTCGGCTCGCCCCCGGCAATGCTCAAGGGCTATCTCGAGCGGGTGGTAGGAAGCGGCGTTGCATTCGGATCAAGTGAGCAGCAAGCCAAGCCGCTGGCTAACGTCAGGCTGGTCCAGATCGCGACCTCGGCATCGAGTAAGCCGTGGTTGTCCGAAAAAGGTCTGCCGAGCGCTCTCCATACCATATACGACCAGTATATTGCCGAGGTGTTCGGCGCCAAGCACGTCGACCGCCTTCACCTCGATCTCATTTCCGCAGAAATGGCCCCGCTTCACGCGGCCGAGCAGCTGGGCAAGGTCGACGAGCTAGCGGATCGGGTCTGCGCGCAAGCCAATGCCGATCGCTGGGACCGCGCGAGAAAGAGGTGAGCAACGAACAGAACCAAGGAGCCGGTGCGACGGATCTACACTGGACAATTCCGTAGCGACCCGCGCGCCCCTCAGTGTTTGCAGAGCACTAGCGAAGGACAGCGACGATGACGCAAAAGATGAAGGCGGCGATATTTGTCGAACCGGGCCGGATAGTCCTCGACGAGAAGCCGGTGCCCGACATCAGCCCCTTGGATGCGCTGATCAAGATCACGACGACCACGATCTGCGGCACCGACGTCCACATATTGAAGGGGGAGTACCCAGTCGCTCGCGGACTAACAATCGGGCATGAGCCGGTCGGGATCATCGAGAAGCTTGGATCGGCAGTGCGTGGGTACCAGGAGGGTCAACGCGTCATAGCCGGCGCGATCACGCCTTCCGGCTGGTCCAATGCATCGCTCGACGGCTGTCATTCTCAATGCGGTGCGGGAACGGCGCATGGCTGGAAGCCGATGGGAGGCTGGCGGTTCGGCAACACGCTCGACGGCGCTCAGGCCGAATATCTGCTCGTGCCGGATGCCATGGCGAACCTGGCGGCCATACCCGATGGACTGACCGACGAGCAGGTTCTGATGTGTCCCGACATCATGTCGACTGGCTTCGCCGGAGCGGAGGCCGGGCACATCCGGATCGGAGATGTCGTCGCGATCTTCGCGCAGGGACCGATCGGGCTTTGCGCCACCGCAGGTGCAAGGCTGATGGGCGCATCGATGGTCATCGGCGTCGAGGCGGTTCCAGCCCGCGCCGAGATCGCACGCCGGATGGGCGCCGATCATACCGTGGATTTCTCGACCATGGATCCGGTCGACGAGATTCTCAAGCTGACCGGTGGGCGCGGTGTCGACGTGGCGATCGAGGCGCTCGGCCGGCAGGAGACGTTCGAGGCCGCTTTGCGCGCTCTACGCCCCGGAGGAACTCTGTCCTCGCTCGGTGTCTATTCGAGCGATCTGCGCATTCCCCTGGGCGCCTTTTCCGCGGGGCTTGGCGACAATCGGATCGTCACCTCGCTTTGCCCTGGGGGCAAGGAGCGGATGCGCCGGCTGATGGATACGGTCGCGGCTGGGCGGTTCGATCCGACGGCGCTGGTTACGCACCGCTTCGCGCTCGACGACATCGAAAAGGCCTACGATCTCTTCGCGCATCAGCGCGACGGTGTTCTCAAGATCGCGATCACGCCGTAGTGGCTTCAGGTGTCGCGACGAGGGGCAGGAGCCGTTCAATGTCCTCCGGATGAGCAAGGTTGGTGCCGCTCGAAAGGACGGCAGCCGCACCCGCCGCCATGCCGAAACGGAATGCCTCCAGCGGCTGCCGGCCCAAGGCCAGGGCATGGACCATTGCGGCGAGAAAGCTGTCGCCAGCGCCAACGGCGCTCTTGGCCTCCACATTGACCGCTGGGAGGAAGCAGGAACCCTCGCGACGAGCAAGTAATGCACCGTCCCGCCCCATTGTCACCGCCACGAGCTCGCTTTGGCCGCGGTCGACGATTTCCATTGCCGCCCGCGCTACTTCCGCCTTCGTGGAGAGCTCTCGTCCGCACAACGCCC
>DASPMH010000476.1:0-7502 GCA_035627175.1 Terriglobales bacterium
CCGCGACGACGCCGTCGGTGTTCGAAATTCCCGAGCTGCCGCCGAAAAAGTAGATCGGTGAGAATGCAACGATGAAGGCCGGTAGATTGGGAAGCCGTTGTTCCAATGCCCGCGCCGTCGCCGCGATCATCGGCAGCGCCGCGGCGGCGACGACGGTGTGGGCGACCATCGTCGCGTGGACACCGAGAGCGGCGAACGGCGCGTACAACACCGCCAGCGGCGGCTTGATCTTCTGAAAGAAGAACACCGGTACGAAGTCGAGCCAAGCCCACTTCGCCCAATAGTGGGTCAGTAACCCTTCGTCGTTGAGGGTGTAGTCGGTCAGCGCGAACCAAAGGCCGAAGGCGAGATAGGCGGCCGTCACCACATAGAGCGCCGACCGCCCTGCGAACAGTATTTCCAACAACGAGCGAGCCGGCGCGGCTGCACCGGCGGCAGAGGCAGCTCTCATGTGTACGAGCGCGCCCGCAGTCGCGGCGACGCGCCGCTGCGCAAGCGACGGTACAGCTCCAAAAACGCATCGGGCATGCGCAGCGGATGGCAGTACATGTGGATCAAGTTCGGCAGTTCAAAGCGCAGCTGAGCGGGCGCCCAGTTCCATCCGGACATACGCCCGACCGTCATCGACGCCGCCGGCATGCGCGCCGTGAGCACCGCGAGCAGGTCGGCCGCCCAGCAGCGGACGCCGGCGACCAGATCTTGCTCCTGGCCGCTCCGTGCCTCGGCAACGAAGCAGCACCCGGTGGGGTCCCACACCCACACCTCACCACCGCGGTCGTGCGCGGTGGCAGCGTCATCGCCTTCGATGGCGACGATGGCGATCGCGCCGCGGCGCCCGCCCAGTGCATCCGCGTCGAGCAGATACATCTCTTGGAACAGCGTCGAACCGTAGAGATACCGGGCGAATTCGCCGAGCGCGTCGGCGAGTGCTGCGCGGGCTTCGACTGTGAGGCGGTATTCGCCCGTTGCAGGGCCGAAAGGATCGATCGGCCGCGCACCGGCGCCGTGCGCCGGCCACTCGGTCGGCGGCAGAGATCGCAGCCATTCCGACTTGCCGGCGGGTCCGCTGCGGCGACCTTTCTGCAGACGCACCACGTCGCCGGGCTTGGGCGCGAAGAAGAGATCGCCGAGCTCCGGCCGCACCTGCGCGAACGCCCCAGCCGGATCGCGATGGAAGATCGAGCCATTCATCCAGGCCAGCTCGCCGCGGGTCGAATAGCCGTTGGCACACAGCAGCACGCCTTGGGGCCGGTAATCGCGCGGCATGGCGCGGTTGAACAGGTAGCGCAGCTCCTCAGCGAGCGAGCTGGCGCCATCCTGTCGTGGCGCCGCCCAAGGGAACATCGCCGAGTGATCCTGCTCGTTGTCGGCGTAGGAAAGCAGCGCCGGACGGAGCTGCCGCTGGTGCAACTGAGCGAAGGTGCGCGCCTGCGGGCGATGGTCGACGGTCGTAAAGAACGACCCGTCGCCGCCGCGATCCGCGAGGTGCAACGCCAGCGAATCCCATTCTCCGGGATGGCTTCCGCTCAGGGTCGCCTGCGCCATCGGCGTGACGATCAGCCCGCCGATCTCGATCACCTCCCCCGGCGTCGCCAGCCGCAGATCGAAGCCGAGCTCGCGGATGAAGCGGCACACTGCGGTCGAAGAACGAGCGGAGAAGTAGATGGGGATGTCACGATCGAGGCGTTCGATCGTGGCGACGTTGAAGTGATCCTCGTGCTCGTGGCTGATCACCACAGCGTCGATCGGCGGACATTTGTCAAAATCGATCTGGCGCGGCGGGAAGACATCGAAGCCGTTGCCGCCCGGATCGTGACCGAACCGGCTGTCGAGCAGCGGGTCGAGCAACACATTCGTGGTGCCGGCGGTCACCTGCCAGCCCTGGTGGCCGAGAAAGGTCAGCTCGAACATCGGAGGGTATCTACGGTTGCGGTTGGAGCGGAGTCAATGCAACTGTCGCGCACTACTCTGCCGACTAGGAGGACTGCCATGGTCGAGATCGGTTCGCCGTTTCCGTCGTTTTCCCTGCCCAACGAGAAGAATGAGAAGGTCGATCTGGCGCAGCTGCGCGGCAAGTGGATTGCGCTGTTCGTTTATCCCAAGGACGACACGCCGGGCTGCACCATCGAGAGCAAGGGATTCAGCGCCGCCAAGTCCGATTTCGAGCAGGCCAATGCCGTCGCTCTCGGCATCAGCGCCGATGACAGCGCCTCGCACCAGCAGTTCTGCGACAAGCACGGGCTGACGGTGTCGCTGCTCGCCGATCCCAACGGTGAATTGCTTCGCGCCGGGGGTGTCGGACAGACTGACTGGCATGGCACGATGTATTGGGATCGCACCACTTTCCTGATCGACCCGCAGGGGATTCTCCGCAAGGTCTACAAGGACGTGAAGCCCACCGGTCACGAGCAGCAGGTGCTCAACGACATCCGCGCCCTGTCGGCGCAATGACCCGGGCGCCGTCAGGCTCAGCGCTTGGCGGTGTTATACAGGAAGCGGATCTCGTCGTCGGTACCGGCCTGCAGCTCGCGAAAGCCGACGCTACGGAGCAGCTCGACATAGCGATCCGGCTCGCCGAGCGTCGCGGCGAAAGGGAACAGATCCATGGCCGACTCGGGAAAACCGGCGTGCTCGAAATCGAACCGGTAGGTTTCCCAGATGATCACTTCGCCGCCCGACTTGAGCGAGCGATAGGCGTTGGCGACGTAGCGTTCGACGGAGGGTGGCTCGAAATCGTGGAGGAACGTCGAGAACACCACCGCGTCGAAGTCGCCGGGGAATTCGTCGACGCGGGCATCCCCTTTGACGAAGGCGATGCGATCCGACAAGCCCGCGGCGGCGACCTTATCGGTGCCGATGTCGCAGACCACCGGGATGTCGAAGATGGTGACGTGGATATTGGGATTGGCGCGGCAGATGTGGATCGCCAGCTCGCCGTTGTTGCCGCCGACGTCCATAATGCGGCGGTAGCCGGAGAAGTCGTGGCGCGCGATCAGCGGCGGTGCGGAATAACGAGTGTAGGTCGAAACGAATCGCACCCATTCCTCGGTCTGCGCCCGTTCCTGCGGCGTGTACTCGGGCGAGGTGTAGAACTTGAACGCGTGCAGCCGGCCTTGATAGCGGTACGGATCCTTGATGCTGAGGGCGTAGTTGTCGAACAGCAGGCGTCTGGCGGTGCGGCCGAACTCCATGCGGACCATCAACAAGTCGCGATAATTCAGCGCGTTGCGGAAGCTCTCGGTCAGTGACAGCTGCGGCTGCTTCACCAGCACGCCGTCGTGGGCGAGCATGTCAAGCAGGATCTGCAGGTGTAGTCGATCCGACTCGAGGATCCGGGCGAGCTCTTCGGTACTGGCTACGGAAGCGGTGAGCAGCGTATCGATGACGCCCAGCTCGAAGGCCGCGGCAAGGGCCTCGGTGCGGAGAAAGCCGTTGATGAACTCGGCGACGATTGTGTATGGATGCGCCATTCGTGAAGCCGGCAGCCATAGCAAGAGCCGCGCGAGCCGGTCAACGAATCGCTGTCCGCGGCAGAAATCCCACTCGCAATGAATCAGATCGACCTCAGCCTCGCCGCCTGTGTCGCCACCGCCAGCGCCGATGGCTGGCGGATCGAGGGCGTCGCTGGCGATGGCGATGCGAGACTGCTCACTCTCGACGGCGCCCATGGTCGTTTGACGCTCGAGATTCGGCCCGCCGACCCCAGTCGCCGCTGTTACCGCCAGGTCGGTGGTCATGCGTTCAGCTATCGCGGCAGCGACGCCCAACTGAGCGCAAGCCAGCGCCAGGCGCTCGACGCAACCGTGGAAGCGCTCGGAGCATTGCTCGAGCGCGAGCCGCAGACGCTCTCCGAGCCTGTCGCCGGTGACGCCCCCCGCCCGTACTTCCCGGCGCCCCATCACCGCTACCATCTCGAAAGCGAGCTCGCTCTGCCGGCGGAGGCGATTGAAGCCTTTCGACGCGACGGTCATCTGCTCGTCCGCGGCGCGCTCGCGCGCGAAATCGTGCTCGCCGCACGCCCGTTGATCCTGCAGGCATTGGCGCGGGCGTGGCCGAGCGAGACCGTCGCCGCGGAGCAGCGGCGCGACGCCTACTCCCGCGCCTTCGTGCAGATCGTCAACGTCGGTCTCGAGGACGAGGACGTACGTGCCTTTACGCAAGCGCGGCGGCTGGGTCGGATGGCCGCCGACCTGATGGGCGTCGAAGGCACGCGCATCTACAGTGAGGACTGGCTAATCAAGCAGCCGGGCGCCGGCATCACGCCGTGGCACCAGGACGCGGCCGTGTTTCCCCTCGAGGCGAGCGAGACGATCACCATTTGGATCCCGATTCAGGATGTTCCCGCGGGCATGGGCTTGATGCGTTACGCGCGCGGGTCGCATCGCATCGGCATCGCTCCGGTCGAAAACATCAGCGATGTCAGTGAGGAGATGTTCTCACAGATCGTCGCCGAGCACGGTTTCGCGATCGACGAGTCGCCGCCGGTGCGCGCCGGCGACGTGAGCTTCCATCACGGCAACACCATCCACGCGGCGCATTTCAACCAGTCCGCCGAAACGCGCGTGGTGCTCGCACTGCACTGCTTCGCCGACGGGGCGGTGGTCAAAGAGCCACAGACGAAGGCGATGGCACACCAGCTTGCCGATTTTGCCCCGGAGCTGCGCCCGGGCGACCCCGCCGCTTGCCGCAAGTGGCCGCTGATCTACTCCGCCAAGGATCGCAGGGCCGGCCGGATGCGCGCGAGCAAGGCGGCGGCATATCACCTGCGAGCGGTGATACTGCCCGGAGGGGTCGCGACCGATCTATGGATCGACGACGGACGCTTCTCGTTGCAACCTGTCGCCGGAGCAAAGCCGTTGGGTGTCGATAACGGCTTCGCGGTGCCGGGGCTAGTCGATGCTCACTCTCACCTGAGCTGGCCACACGAGCGGGACACGCCGGCGCACACTGCCGCCTTCATGGACCAGCACCGCGCTTTGCAAGCCGCGACGGGCGTCGCCGTGCTGCGCGACATGGGCGCGGCCGATGATCATATCCTATCGCTTGCCGATCAGCCTCGGCTGCCGCGGGTTCACGCGAGCGGCATGATCGTGCTGCGGCACGACGATTTTCCTTTCACTCCGACCGATCCCGACAAGCTGCGTCAAGCATTCCTGGCACGGATCGAAGGCGGGGCGCGCTGGATCAAGGTGTTCTCGGATTGGTCGCGCGACTACCGCGGCAAGGCCAACACCGGATTCACCGAGCACGATCGCATTACGTACCCACTCGAGGTTCTGCGCGATGCCGTTGGCGCCGCTCACCAGGCGGGGGTACGCGTCGCGGCGCATTGCTTCAGCCGAGCCGGTGCGGAGGTCGCGATCGGTGCCGGGTGCGATTCTCTCGAGCACGCCTGGGGACTCGACGAGGAGCTGATTGACGCGATGGCAGGGCGCGGCATCGCCTGGATCCCGCTGCTCAGTATCGCCGCACCAATGTGGCGCGCGGCGCGTCACGACCGCGAGCCCGAACGGGCGATGTGGATCGAACGCTCGATGGAACGGCTGACGCGCCTGCTGCCTTTGGCTCACCGCAGCGGGGTGCCGATCTTCGCCGGCACCGACTGGTTTCCGGAAGTGACCGTCGCCGACGAGATCCGCCAGCTACATGCCCACGGTCTGTCTAGCGAAGCGGCGCTGGCGGCGGGGTCGTGGAGTGCAAGAGAATGGCTCGGCGAGCCGGGCCTCGTCGACGGCGCTCCCGCCGACCTGGTGATCTATCGCAGCGATCCACGCCGGAGCTTGGATACACTGGAACAGCCAGCATTGATCCTGATCGGAGGTGAAGTCGCCGATCCCTCCACCGCGCAGATCCGTCCCGAATGGCTCCCCTGGTCCCGCCGTTGGACCGGCCTCGAGCGCTATGACCCAGCCCCCTTTCTCAAAGCGGGCAGCGCCGGAGGCGCGGGGGATTAGGAAACGGGGAGCTAGCGGCGCATTCCCATGTCAGCCTGTGCCCGAGAACAGCAACTCGTTCTGGCAGCCCCAGCTCGCGTCGTTGGTGCGGGGCTGTGGAAATCCCCCCACGCGTCTTTCGGGTGCGGCCCCCTTTGGGGAAATTTGGGAAAGGGGGCGATTCAACTCCAGTAGAAGATCCGGCCGTGGTCCTTGGCGAAGGCGAAGAACCCGCCGAGCGTCCAGCGGGCTTGCGAGCCACGCACCTCGGTGACCAGGTGGTAGTGTCGCCCGCCGTCGAAGACCAGCATGTCGCCAACGCCAGGTAGTACCTCGATACGGCCACGCGCGCTCAGCACCGCCAGAGCCTTCTCCGGCCCGCCGAGCTCCTGGACGATGCGATCGCCGTCACCGGAACAGTCGGTGGTGAAGACCTCGAGCACGCCGCCTTGCTGCGGCAACGCCACCGGGATGTAGAAGCTCATGATCGTTTCGGCATCTACTTGCGGCAGCAGCCGCTTCATCGAGGCGTATTTGGTGGTGCCGTTCTCGTAGTGCAGCGGCAGCGAATCGCCCTCGACGAGAACCCGCATCGTCGCCGGCACGTAGCCGCGACCGTCATCGGCGCGCGCCACTTCGACCGGTAGGCCACCCGAAATTGCGCCGAGCACCATTTCGATGCGCTGCTCTAGGCTGCCGGCGAACTCGAACAGTGGCGCGATCGCGGCGCGGAAGCGCTGCGCATCCTCGAGATAACCGTCGAGATCTTCGCTGCCCATCACCAGCGGAGTGCCGTACAGGCCGCCCTTGAACGTCGGAGCCAGTGCCCGCGGCATTCCTTCGACACCTGCTTGCAACTGGGCGGCGACCTCCTTCATCCGGCCCGGCTCGAACACGCCGCGAATGATGCCTCCGAGATACCGGCGCCGGTAGATCCCGCCGAGCAGATCGCGATGACGATCGAGGTCCCCGACGGCTACCTCGAGGACCTCGAGCATGCCTGAGCTTTGCGTCGCTTCGCCCATCTCAGCTCCAGTAGTGCAGGGTCGCGCCATCGCGCGACGGCGCGAGGAATCCCCCGATCGTCCAGCGTGAGCGCGGCCCGCTCACCTCGCTGACACGATGGTAGCGCAGCCCCTCCTCGAAGAGCGCGAGGTCCCCGGGCTGTGGCCGCAGCCCCATGAAGCGCCGATCCTGCAGGCCGCGATGAGCGTTCTCACGGCCGAGCTCTTTGTCGAGTCGATCGATCAAAGGATCGCCGTGGCTGACTTCGTAGATCTCGAGCTCGCCGCCGCTCTCCGGCAACGACAGCGGCATCAGCGTGCTGATCTCGCCCGCGGGATCGATGATCTGGGTCAGCTCGCTCAGCGCCGGAAAGGAATGAGTCTCGTTACCGCAGTGCAGGAAGATGGTGCCACCGGGATCGAGCACGCGGACGGTCGCCGGGGTGTAGGTGCGCCCGGCGGCTTGCGGCACTGCCACCGACCGGCCGCCACCCAAGGCGGTGACGATCTCGCGCAGACGCGCCTCATAATGGCTCGCTTGGCCGGCAAAAGCTTCTTGTAAACC
>DASPMH010000477.1:0-6726 GCA_035627175.1 Terriglobales bacterium
AAGGCACGGTCGACGACACTCTGCACGCCGCGCCGCAGCGGCTCGAGGGCGGCGGCGAGGACGAGCAGGAACAGCGCTCCGAGCACCGCGTTGCGCCCGGCCGACGCCGGCAGCAGCCAGGCGCCGAGCTGGAGCATCACCGCATAGCCGGAGAGCACCACCAGCGTGACGACCGCGTAGACGAAGCTGAGGCGCACGACGCGATCGATGTCGAAGAGATCGTGCTTGGCGATGGCGTAGGCGACCGAGGCATAGAACGGCAACGCCGCCAGCAAGCCCGATTGCATCGGCAGCTCGCGGCCGGTGCTGGCATTGTCGAGAAAGACCAGACAGGGGACGGCGCAGGCGAGCATCAGTCCGGGCAGCACCGCCTTGATCTGCAAGCGTACCCGTGGCCCGCGATCCTCCCAGTAGCTGTAGGCCATCGCGGCGGCGACACAGAGCAGCGCGAAGGCGGTCAGCGCATAGCCGAGGTGCAACGCGCCGAGATCCGGCGGACGCGCATCGAAGCCGCGCAGCACGGCAGTAAATAGAATCAAGCTGACGGCATAGGGGAGTAGCAGCCAGCCGCGACGATTGCCGCGGCCGCGCACCACCGGGAAGGTCGCGGCGAGGTGGACGAAGGTTGCCCATACCAGGCATTCGCTGAGCAGGCAGAGCCGATTGAGGCGGTCGAAGTCGGGATGGTGGAGGAAGACCGAGGTCACCGCGTACATCGCGGCGACGAAGCTGTGAAAGGCGAACACCCGTGCTTGCAGGGCCTGGGGCTGCAAGAAACCAACGGTCAGCCCGATCAACAGATTGGCACAACCGAAAATCAGGATGATGCCATAGGTCTGCAGCAGATCGCCGACCTCGAAGCGCCGCAGCGGCAGGCGGACGATCTTCGTCTCACCCTCCTTGCGCAAGGTGTACTCGACCGGCATGCCGGGCGTCATCGTTGCGAGCCGCCGGAACACCTCGCCACTGCTGGCAACCGCAATCCGGTCGACAGCGATGACCTCGGAATGAAAGACCGTGGCCTTGTCGGGCGGCCAACCGAAGCCACTGACGGTAGGTATGACCCGATTCTCCATCAGGAGAAATCCGGGAAAGTGCACGCCGACCCAAGCGGTGCTCTGCCAGACGGCGTAGCCGGTCAGCGGCAGCGCAATCACCGCCATCAGCAGTGGCGCTAGGTACGGCAGCCACGTTCGCGTCGCGCCGGCGGCGTTCCCAGCCATGAGCCGGCGAGTATAGGGATTTCACCCGCACGAAACCAGCTGTGACGCGCCGCCAAGCTCGCTCTTACCGCCACTGAGCGAGCCTGATAGGACGGTCGCGTGAGCGAAGCCGCCGAGCCCGCGATTCTCGTGCTGGACGATGAGCGCAGCAGCGTCGATCTGCTGCGGATCACTCTCGGCATGGACTATCCGGTGTTCACCGCGACCGACGGCGCGACTGCGCTGCAGTTGCTGCACGACCATGACGAGATCGCTTTGGCGATAATCGACCAGCGCATGCCGGGCATGACCGGCACCGAGTTCATTCAGCGGACCATCGAGCCGTATCCGAATTTGGTGCGTGTCATCTTGACCGGGTACACCGACACCGAATCGCTGATTCAGGCGATCAATGCCGGCCGTGTCTACCGCTATCTCACCAAGCCGTGGAGCAAGGATGAGCTACTGCTGACGGTGCGCCAAGGGCTCGAGGTGCATCGGCTCGCCGTCGATAACCTGCGGCTGCAGGATGAGCTGCGCCAAGCGAACGAGCGCTTGCGGGTCGAGAACGTCGTCCTGCGGAGGGAAGTCAAAGGCCGCTATCGCTTCGACGACATCATCGGCAACAGCGCCGCGCTGCAGCGCTCCCTCGGCCTGGTCGAGAGAGTGATCGCGACCGATACGACCGTATTGATCACCGGCGAAACCGGTACCGGCAAGGAGCTGGTGGCCCGCGCCATACATTACAACGGGCCGCGCAGCGACAAACCCTTCATCAACATCAACTGCACCGACTTCTCGCCGGAGATTCTCAGCAGCGAGCTGTTCGGTCACAAGCGCGGCTCGTTCACCGGGGCTGTCGAGGATCGCCAGGGGCTGTTCAAAGCCGCCGACGGCGGCACGATCCTGCTCGACGAGATTGGCGATTGCCCGGAGACGGTACAGGCGCGGTTGCTGCGGGTGCTCGATCAGGGCGAGATCCGCCGCGTCGGTGATGACCGGGCGCAGCGCATCGACGTGCGCGTCATAGCGGCGACCAATCGCAATCTCGAGCTCGAGGTGCAGAGCGGGCGCTTCCGCAAGGATCTCTTTTACCGGCTCAATGTCTTTCAGATCGCCTTACCGCCGTTGCGCCAACGTCGTGACGACATCGTGATATTGTCGGAGCACTTTCTCGCCAAGCTCTGCCGCAGCCGCGGCAAGCACGTGCCGGGCTTCACTGCCGAGGCGGCGGCCTTGCTGCAGGACCATTCGTTCGAGGGCAATGTCCGCGAGCTCGAGAACCTGGTCGAGCGCGCCTTCACGCTAGTTGAAGCCGATGCCTTCATCACCGCCGACCTGCTGCCCGATTCGATCCTCGCGGCCGCACCGCCACCGATCGAAGCCGGCACGTTGCGCGCCGCCGTCGACGGCTATGAAGCGCGGCTGTTGCGCGACGCGCTCGAACGCAACTGCGGCAACCAGACCCGCACCGCCCAGGAGCTAGGCCTCTCCCGCCGTGCCTTGATCGACAAGATCCAGAAGTACAACCTCCGCGACCTCAAACCATGAGGTCCGCCCCCTTTGGACTCGAAGGGGACAGTGCTCGAAGGGCACGGGGGATTCGAATCGGGGCGTTGTAACGCGGAGCGTTCCCGACGCGAACGCTGAGTGCTTCTAGAAATCCCCCGCGCCTGCGGCGCTGCCCCTTTGGGAAAAGGGGCGCATCCCCCTCCTTTCCGTTCCGTGTGCCTTCAGCGGAATAGCGATTCCAGGACTTGCTGCGGAGTTGTGGCTGCGGCGCAGTGGCTGCCTTTTGCTGCGGCCGTCAAGTCTGCGGCGGAGATGACTCCGTCGCAGTTGGCGTCTGCGGCGTTCGGAGTGGCGGTCGCGCCTGGGGTTGTGGTCGGAGTTCGGCTCGGTGGCTCTGTGGTTGGCGCGGCCGTCATGGTCGGAGTCGGAGTGCGGCTCGGTCCGGCGGTTGGTGTTGCCGGCAGCGAACCCGCTGCGCACGCGTCGCCGGTGCCGTCACTGTCGCTGTCTTCCTGCCCGACGTTCGAGTCGTGCGGGCAATTGTCGCAAGGGTCGCTGATCTCGTCGCCGTCGCTGTCGTCAGCGCCGGCTACCACCAGCGTCATGCGGCAGCGGCTCGATGCGGGGCAGCCGCCGCCGTCAATGCACTCGGCGAGTACTTTCTCGCAGAGCTTCTCGGGGCTGCAGGCCGTGCCGGAGGGGCATGCTTGGCCACTGCCGCAGCCGACTGCGGTGGTTTCGACACACTGGCCTGCCGGTGCCGTGAACACTTGCGTGCCGGATTCCTTCGCCAGCGGCGCGATCAGCCGCTGAAACTCCTGGCCAGCGTCGCTGCAGCGGCAAGCATCGGTGACGCACTCCGACAAGGCGAAGCAGTCCGCGTCGCTGCGGCACTGCCCGGCGACGCGGATGCAGCGGAAACCCGCTCCGCTGCGACCGCAGTACTCGCCCGCTTCGCACACCGACGGATCGGTCGGCGCCGCCGGGGGAACGCAGCTGCGGTCGGCTCGGGTGGCGAGGCACTGCCCCGGCGGTACGTAGCAGGAGGCAGCGATGCCGCAATCGGCGTCGTCGAAGCACGGCGCGCCGCTGTCGCTACATAGGCCGGAGCTGACGCTGCTGACGGTCGTCACCGCCGCAGCCACAGCACCGGCGCCACACTGGGCGCGACCGATCGGAACCATGCCGCGTGCGGCCCGCGCCGCAGCGGCCGGCACCAGCCGCACGTTGAAGGTCTGCAACACCAGATCGTGCCGGTCGCCATCGCCGTTGAGATCCTCGTCCTGAATCGCTTCGAGCGTGAGGAAGGTGACGGTGTCGCGTCCCACCTTGAACGGCAGGCTCGGATCGCAAGCTTCGAATCTGCAGGGAATCACCGTCTGTGCCGAGGACAGTAGCCGTTGATGGCGAACGTCGAACACCTGCAGCTCTTCGCTGGCCGCGCCTCGGGGCGTGCTGAAGGCGACCAGCGCCGGGCTGCACCAGCCGCCGGCGGCACAATCGCGGCTACCGTCGCAAGCTTCTCCGTCGGCGCTACCGCCGAGACAGACCGGCGGACCGAGAACGAGGCTCTGCGCCGCTTGTGGGGCGCCGTCTTCTCCGCTCACCGGTATCTCACTACGGGTAGTGACATCGAACAGGTGAACGATGCGGTCGTCGCGGTCGCCGTCACCATTCTCGTCGACACTACCCTCCGGCGTCAGCAAGGCGACCAGCGAGCCGGCGATCTGCACCGTCTCCGCCGGCAGGCGCGGCTCGATCCAGGTGCCGGTCTCGCGCTCGTAGATCTGCACCATCGGCGATTGAGTCGCAGAGGCCGCATCGCTGCCGAGCAGAACCACCGCATCTCCCGAAATGGCTACCGCGGATGCCGACCGGCCGAGATTGATCGGCGCGTCGGCCTGGCTCTCGAACAGCATGGCGACGCGATCGGCGGCGTCACCGTCGCCGTTGAGATCCTCGCTGTCTTCTACTTCCAGCTGCAAGCCCCACGAGAGCAGAGCGCCGCTGTCCTGGATCAACGTGTCCTGCAACTCGAGCGACCACACTCCAGCGGCGGGTTCACCGGCGAACGTCGACAACCGCTGCGCCGGCCGAAAAGAGCCCGCGAACGGTGCGACGCCGGCATCGATCGGACGTCCGGCACGATCGTCGAAAGTAGTGTCCTGGTAATTGTCGCCGTCACGTCCATTGGCCTGCGAAAGCAGTACCGCGGTGCCTTGCGGCGAACGCAATCGCAGCACCAAGTCGGAGACGAAACTGTGCTGAACATTGAGGCCGACGACGCGGATCTCGCGCACCTCGCCAGACGACGCAATCTCGATCGTCGAGACGGTCTCGTCGGCGGGCGGGTCGAAAATCGGCAGAGCTGGCTGGTGCGCCGCGGTCGCGGCGGCACTGCGTCGCGGATTGACGGCACGCTCCTCGCGCAAAAAAGCGGCCGACCCGCCCGACAGCACGATGCCGCTCGCCGGGCCGAGGTCGAGCAGGCGCCGATCGCTGCTGCGCAGCGCCTGCAGGACATGATCGGCGAGATCGCCGTCGCCGGTGCGATCGTGTTGTACCGCGAGATCCGGCGCCGGCGACCAGACATAGAGATCCCGGCGTCCGTTGCCATCGATCGGAGCAAGGTCGAGATCCGATTCGAATGCGAGCGTCGCACCGTCGCCACTGAGAGCGAAAGGAAAGCCGGCGCTGCTGAGCGACACCGCGGGCAGGTCCGAGGTGGCGATGCGGACCGTCACCCCGGCAAGCCGATCGTGAACGAACAGATCGGGGGCATGGTTGTCGTCGTCGAGCACGAGATTGCTGGCGTAAGACTCGAAGGCAACGTATCGGCCGTCGGCGCTAAGATCCGGGTTCAAGCTGAAGTTGTTGGGCTGGACACCGCCGCTGCCGATGCTGACGCGCTGAATGCTGCGACTGGTGAGGTCACAGACAAACACGTCCGCGACGCCGTTGCTGTCGCCGGGGACGAGATTGTCGGCGCGCGAGTGAAATGCGACATAGCGGCCATCGTCACTGATCGAGCTGTGACCGCTGGCGGCATTGGCCGGTGTGCCGTCGCGAGCGACATCGACCGCGATGGTGATGCCGCTGCGCCGGTCGAATGCAAAGACATGGCCGGCGCGATCGAAAACGGCGGTCATGCCATCGCCGCTGATGCCGGCGCCGATCGCATCACGACCGATCTGGCGGCTTCGTCCGGCTTCGTACGAGTAGACGTCGCCATTGGGATTGCGGGCGACGACGACGTTGCCATCCGCCGCGATGCTCGGCTCGCGGCGATTGGCGTCGATCAGTGCCAGCGCACCGGTGTTCCGATCGAAGACAAAGACGTCCTGCGATTGCGGCGGGTCGGCATCGAGCACAGCATTGGAATCGAATACCACATAGCGGCCGTCGGCACTGAGATGAGCGCTGCCGCTGCGCTCGTCGGCTTGGGCACCGACAGCGGTGCGGCTGATTCGCTCGGTATGCTCGCCGGCGCGGTCGCGGACGAAAACATCTTCGACACCGTTGGTGTCCTTTTCGGCTCCGCTGACGAGATTTCCATCCCTTGTCTCGAAGGCGACGATCTGACCGTCGTGGCTCAGCGACGGGCGGGCGGCCACGGCGTCGCTGCGAAGCTGTGTGCCGTCGCTGGCGATGCTGGCGATCTCCAGCTGATAGCTCACCGCCGCCGACTCGGCCGCGCGGAAGAATACGGTGCCGCCGGAGACGGCGATGCTCTTGCCGTCGATAGTAGGAGCCGCGTCGGCGGCGAGCACGTGGCCGGCAGTCAGCTCGTCGGCGACGCCATCGTTCAGCTGAAAGACTCGTAGGATGGTGTCGGCAACGTCGCCGTCGCCGTCTTTGTCGCGCTCTGCTCCCGCGCCTTCTTCGGCTTCCGATTCGAGGAAGGCGACGAGATTGCCGCCGGTGGCCAGGGCGGGGAAGCTGAAAGGCAGTTGCCGCACTCGGGTGGCCGCTCGGCCGATCCCGCCGCTGCGCCCGATGTTTGGGATCGAGC
>DASPMH010000478.1:0-5526 GCA_035627175.1 Terriglobales bacterium
ACTATAGACGAAGCAGGTGTCGGCGGCTTCGGTGACCGAAAAACGGCGCTGCATGCCGTCGATCTCGAGAGCGATCGCGTCGGGCTCCGCGTCGATCACGGCGACGCTGTGCGGCGCTCCGTCGATGGTTGCGGTGGCGCGGTGGTTACCGGCCATCTGGTAGCCTATGGCGATGGCGTTGCCGCGGGCTTCGAAAACCACCGTTTGCATCTGGCTAGGACTGTTGCGCCAACCCGACGGAATCGTGCGTAGCACGGCGGCTTGCTCGCGGCGGCGGCTCTGCTGCCACAGCGCGGCCGCGAGTGCGTGGGTTCGATCGATCTCGGTTTGCTGTGGCGAGACGTCACAGAGATCGCCGTGACGGACGAGGAAATGGGTGTCGAGCTCGCCGCGCAGGAACGGATCACTCTCGACGATGCGCAGCAGCAGGTCGCGATTGCTTGCCAATCCCTGAACGCGAGTCTGTCGCAGCGCCTGAGCCATGCGCCGCGCGGCAGCCGGACGGGTGAAGTCGTACGCGATTAGTTTGGCGATCAGCGAATCGTAGTGGATGGTGATCTCGGAGCCGCTGATCACGCCGGTATCGCAGCGCACTCCCACCAATTCCGGCGCTTTCCATGCAGCGAGGCGGCCCGTCGAGGGCAGGAATTCACGCGCCGGATCCTCGGCGCACAGCCGACATTCGATGGCATGACCGCGCAGCACGACGTCCTTCTGCTCCAGCGGCAGCGGGGCTCCTTCGGCGACCTCGATCTGCAGCCGCACCAGATCGAGGCCGGTGACCGCTTCGGTGACCGGATGCTCCACCTGAAGTCGAGTGTTGACCTCGAGGAAATAGAAGCTGCCGGCAGGATCTAGCACCATCTCGACCGTGCCCAGGCTCGAGTACCGCAGCCGCGCCCCAAGCCGCAGCGCCGCCTCAGTCATGCGCTGGCGCAGCGTCTCGTCGACAGCAGGTGAGGGCGCCTCCTCGATGATCTTCTGATAGCGACGCTGGATCGAGCACTCACGCTCGAAGCAGTGGATCAGCTTGCCGTGCTGATCGCCAAGGATCTGGACTTCGATGTGGCGCGGGCTCTCGATGTAGCGCTCGACCAGCAGAGCGTCGTCGCCGAACGCCGCTTTGGCTTCGCGCCGCGCCGCCGCAATAGCAGCGGGCAGATCGGCTGTTGCGGCGACGACGCGCATGCCTTTGCCGCCGCCGCCGGCCGCCGCTTTGAGGAGCACCGGGAAGCCCAGCTCCTCGCATTGCCGCGCCATCGCAGTCTCGCTCAGCCCTTCGGCATTGAACCCCGGGATGACCGGAACGCCGGCGGCGCGGGCGATTTCTTTCGCCGCGCTCTTGTTGCCCATGCCGCGGATTGCCTCGGGTGCCGGGCCGATAAAGATTAGGCCAGCATCGCTGCAGGCTTGGGCGAAGTCGGCATTCTCGGCGAGAAATCCGTAGCCGGGATGGATCGCATCGGCGCCGGCATTGCGGGCGAGCTCTACGATTTTCTCGATTGCGAGAAACGACGCACTCGCCATCGGTGGCCCGATGTAGATCGCCTCGTCGGCTTGGCGCACGAAGGGAGCATTGCGATCGGGATCGGCATAGATCGCGACCGTCGCGATGCCCATGTCGCGACAGGTGCGGATAATGCGGGCGGCGATCTCGCCGCGGTTGGCGATCAGCAGTTTGTCGATGCGCCTCATGGATCACATGCGGAAGACGCCGAAGGCGTCGCTGCCTTTGACGGCACGGGTCAGCGCAGCGCTGAGGCCGATGCCGAGGACCGTACGCGTATCGCGAGGATCGATCACGCCGTCGTCCCACACCCGAGCCGTAGCGTAGAAGGCATTCGACTCCTGTTCGATCTGCTGGATCACCATCTGGCGAATCGCCTGGTCCTGCTCCTCGTCGTAGGTCTGCCCGGCACGTTCGGCGGCGGTGCGGCGGACGATCGAGAGCACGCCGGCAAGTTGCTCCGGCCCCATGACCGCGATGCGGTGATTCGGCCAGGTGAACAGAAAGCGCGGATCGTAGGCGCGCCCGCACATGCCGTAATTGCCGGCGCCGTAGGAGCTGCCGATCATCACCGTGAACATCGGCACGGTCGAGTTCGACACCGCGTTGATCATCTTGGCGCCGTCCTTGATGATCCCGCCCTGCTCGTACTGGGTGCCGACCATGTAGCCGGTGATGTTCTGCAGGAACAGGATCGGCACATCGATCTTGTTGCAGAGCTGAATGAACTGCGCCGCCTTCTGCGAGGAGTCGGAGAAGAGGATGCCGTTGTTGCCGAGGATGCCGATCGGATAGCCGTGCAGATGAGCCCAGCCGGTGACCAGCGTGGTGCCGTAGGTCGGCTTGAACTCCTCGAAGCGCGACTCGTCGACGACGCGGGCGATCACCTCGCGCACATCGAACGGCTTGCGCACGTCGAGTGAGCCGATGCCGAGCAGCTCGTCGGGGTCGTACGCCGGCTCGTGCGGCGTCTGCTGGCGGGCGCTGCCGTGCTTGCGCCAGTTGAGATGCGAGATGATCTCACGGCCGAGGCGGATCGCGTCGACCTCGTTCTCGGCGAGGTAGTCGGAGACGCCGGAGACGCGGCTGTGCATTTCGGCGCCGCCGAGGGTCTCCTCGTCGGCGTCTTCGTTGGTCGCCATTTTCACCAGCGGCGGTCCGCCGAGAAACACCTTGGCGCCGCCTTTGACCATCACCACGTAGTCGGACATGCCCGGGATGTACGCGCCGCCGGCGGTCGAGTTGCCGAACACCAGACATACCGTTGGGATGCGCTCGGCGGAACGCCGGGTGATCTCGCGGAAGGTGCGCCCGCCGGGGACAAAAATCTTGGCCTGATGCGGCAGATCGGCACCCGCCGATTCGGTCAGGCTGATCGAGGGCAGACGGTTCTTCTCGGCGATCTCCATCGCGCGGAAGCTCTTGTCGAGAGTGATCGGGTTGGTCGCTCCGCCTTTGACCGTCGGGTCGTTAGCGGTGATGACGCACTCGACGCCGCTGACCACGCCGATGCCGGTGACCAAGCCGGCTCCGAGCGCATACTCGGTGCCCCAGGCGGCGAGCGGCGACAGCTCGAGGAACGGCGAGTCGCGGTCGAGCAGGAGCTCGATGCGTTCGCGAGCCATCAGCTTGCCGCGGTCGCGGTGGCGCTGGACGTACTTGTCACCGCCGCCGGCACGGGAGAGAGCGAGCTGGGAGCGCAGGTACTCTACCTGCCCGAGCATGCCCTCGTAATTGGCCCTGTACGCCTCGGAACGAGGATCGACGCGAGTGGGAAGACGGCGCATGGTCGCGGTGGCCGCTCAGATGCCGAGTAGCTTGGAGACGTAGTGCTTCATCACTTCGTCGGCGCCGCCGCCGATCGCCGCCAGGCGCGAATCGACGAAGGCTCGGCCGGCTGGGTTCTCGTACATGTAACCGGCGCCGCCGAAGAGCTGCATGCAAGTGGTGGCGACGTACTGGTGCATGGTCGTGCAGAAGACCTTGCACATCGAGATGTCGACGGTTGCGTCGTCGCCGGTGACCATCTGTCGGATGCAGCGATAGGCGTACTCCTGAGCGGCATTGATCTGGGTCAGCATGTCGACGAATTTGAAGGCGTTGACCTGCATCTTCGACAGCGGTTTGCCGAAGGCGGCGCGCTGCTGGCAGTGCTCGAGGGTGATTTGCCACAGCCGGCGCGCGGCGACGGGGGCGGTGACGACCACCACCATGCGCTCGTCCTGGAACTGGCTCATTTGCTGGTGAAAGCCGCGCTGGGGGTCGCCGATGGTGTTCGACACCGGCACGCGCACGTCTTCGAAGAAGAACAAGCCGGTGTCGGAGCCCTTGTTGCCGATCTTGTCGAGCAGGTCGTAGTTGATGCCGGGAGTGTCGGTGGGGACGATGATCTGGCTGTAGCCGTTGTAGCCGGCGCTCGGGTCGGTGATAGCGAGCAGGCACATCCAGTCGGCCGTGGCGGCGTTGGTGATGTACATCTTCGAGCCGTTGATCACCCAATCGTCGCCATCGCGGACCGCGCGGGTCTTGATGCCGGCTACATCGGAGCCGGCGCTCGGCTCGGTCACCGCGATCGCCGCGACCATCTCGCCCTTGATCGCAGGCACCAGGTAGCGCTGCTTGAGCTCCTCACTGCCGTAGCGGGCGAGGGCGGGGGTGGCCATATCGGTCTGCACCGAGATGCCCATCGAGACCCCGGCGTTGTCACAGAGCGTCAGCTCTTCGAGGAAGATCGCCTGGTAGGAGTAGTCGAGGCCCTGGCCGCCGTACTTGGGATCGTAGCGGATACCGAGCAAGCCGAGCTCGCCCATCTTGGGGTAGAGGGAGCGGTCGAAGCGCCCCGCCTTGTCGAATTCGCGAGCCCGCGGCGCAATCTCGCTTTGCACGAAGCGGCGCACGACATCGCGAAACGCCTTGTGCTCTGAGCTGCCGTAGATATCTGCGCCGGGTTCGTACATCGGGACCTCCGCAAAGAATCCGGCCCTTCTAGCGCATGCGGTCACAGGGTCAACGCTACGGCTGTAGCGCCGGCTCTCCGAGCTGGCAGCGGCCGAGGAACGCCAGGTGCCGCTAGTCCGGTTCGGACTGAGGAGCGGAGCTATCCGTTCGCGCCGAGGAGCCCGCAGGAAGTGGGTGTCCTTCGTCGATTCTTATTCTTCTCCGATTCTCTCAGAGGTTGCTGTCCTCTTGTCGAGATTCTTGGCTAGTCCCCCCGGGCGTCGCCGACGCAAGAGAAGGGACAGGCTTCGGCGCCAATCAGAATTGACCCGCCTCTGCTAACGAGAAGTGACCCACCCTCAGCGGTCGACCGCATCTGATTGACGGTAGTCGGCGGTGAATTGAGGCTCTCCGATTTCCTCGGAGGCTTCGATGCGCCGCAAGCGACCGTGCCGGATCTGCGGGCGATGGTTTCAAACAGATCCGCGTGCCGGTGATCGGCAGCGCGTGTGTAGCGCAGCCGCATGTCAGCGTGAGCGGCATCGGCGTGCCTGCCAGCAATGGCGACAGCGGGAGGCGCCGGCCGAGCAGCGACATCGGGTGCACTCGGAACAGGACACCCACCGCTCCCAAGGGAACACCAAGGACACCCACCGCTCCCAAGTGGATGTCCTTGGGAAACACCAAGGACACCCACCGCTCCCAAGTGGATGTCCTTCGTCATGCCGAGTGGATGTCCTGCGTCGTGTTTTCGTCGGCTCTCCGATTGCTCGTGGGTAGTTAGTTGTGATGTCACCTTGTATAGTTACTAGTACATACGTATCGTGTGTTTATGCCGAAGCCGCGTCAGCAGATCGTCGATCTAGACACCACCAGCTTCTTCCACTGTATCAGCCGGTGGAACACCAAGGACACCCACCGCTCCCAAGGGAACACCAAGGACACCTACCGCTCCCAAGTGGATGTCCTTGGGAACACCAAGGACACCCACCGCTCCCAAGTGGATGTCCTTCGTCATGCCGAGTGGATGTCCTGCGTCGTGTTTTCGTCGGCTCTCCGATTGCTCGTGGGTAGTTAGTTGT
>DASPMH010000479.1:0-3448 GCA_035627175.1 Terriglobales bacterium
TCGATGCTGCCGAGCACCCGCGTCTGAAAGGCGTCGTAACGCATGCCTTGCGACCATTTCGACCGCAGCGAGGTCTCCAGACACTCGCGCGCCAGCAGCAACAGGCGCAACTCTCGCGAGACCATAGCCAGCAATCGCAGTGGCGGCTCTCCTTGCGCGAACAGTCCTCTCAGGACCGGCAGCACCTTATTGGCGTCACGTGCCGCCAGGCCAGCGGTGAGATCGAAGATCCACGACTCGGCCATGTCGCGCATCGCTGCGCGCACGTCTGCCTCCGCAATGGTGGGGCGCTCGCCGACGAAGAGACAGAGCTTCTCCACCTCAGAAGCGAGAGCGCCGACTTCCGGGCCGGCGCGCCGAACGATCAGCTCCCTAGCCGCCGGCTCGGCGCGCTTGCCGTAGGCCGACAGCACGCGCGCCAGCAGCTGGTCGATGCCGTCCTTGGTCAAAGCGCCGCTGCGTTCGCGCTCGGCAGTCAGATCGAGCACGGCACCCTGCTCGCGGATCGTCTTGACGATCCGCTTGCGGCTATCGACCGTGGCTGCGGTGAAGATCAACACCACGTTCGGCGGCAGCCCCGCCTCGATCCGCTCGCTCAAGGTTGCGGCCTCGTCGCGATAGGCCGCCAAGCGCAGCTCGCGGGCCGCGGCCGCAGCTTGGATCGCGTCGATGCGGGCGGGATCCTCCTCATCCAAGGCGTCGCCGAAGACCTCGCGCAGGCGCGTCTTTGCAGCCTCTTGCCAGCGCGCCGCCTGCAACTTCTGCTCGTCCCATCCGGCCAGAGCGACGATGGTCAGCAACTTCTCCGCCGCTTCCTGCTCGCGACCTTCGCTCCAAGCGGTCAACATCGCCTTGGTGACGTCGGCCTTCTTTTCGGCGGAGAGGAATAGCGTGCTCTCTTTGACCCAGATGACTTTCGCTCCGGCGAAAAAGCCCGGTGTGCGGATGGTATCTACCACCGCGCCGATCGGCACCGTCCGCCCCTCGTACATCTCCAGATTGAACGATCGCCGCGACTCGGGAACCAGCAGATCGATCAGCGCACGCGCCGCAGGTCCGGTCTGCGACGAATCGCCGATCAACAGGTACACCGGGCGAGGCTTCGCCTTGGCCTGCTGCAGCAACTCGCTCAGCTCGCGATCGGGGTTGTTGGCGCCGGACATCGGATGCGCCTTGTCGACCTTCGTTTCTTTAGAGTCAACCTGACCTGCCGCATTGACACACTCGGGACGCGTCGATACGGCTCCGGCATGGCGACCGCCGCCACCATGCTAGCCCATGTGCTCGTGCGCCCCGGCGAGATCGAGTTGCGCCAGGTGGCACGGCCCGAGCCCGCTGCGGGCGAACTAGTGATTCGGGTCCGCAGCGCTTTGACCTGCGGCACCGACGTCAAGGCGTTCACTCGTGGCCATCCCAAGTTTCCGATGCCGACGCTGTTCGGCCACGAGTTTGCCGGGGAGATTGCCGCCGTCGGCAGCGGAGTCGGTGACTGGCGCGAGGGCGATGCCGTCATGGCGACGCCGACGGCGCCATGCGGGCGCTGCTTCTATTGCGGCCGACAGCAAGAAAATCTTTGCGACTCGTTGATGGAGACGATGGTGCTCGGCGCCTACTCCGAGTACGTCAAGCTGCCGGAGCGCATCGTTCGCCAGAACCTCTTCGCCAAGCCGGCTGAGCTCCCCTACCCTGTCGCCGCCTTGCTCGAGCCACTCGCCTGCGTGATGCACGGTCTCGAAGGCATTGCCGTGCAGCCGGGCGATACCGTGGTGCTGATCGGCGCGGGCGCGATCAGTGTACTGCACCTGCTCGCCTTGCAGGCCCTCGGTGTCGAGCGAGTGGTGGTAGTCGGTCGCAATACCCGCCGGGCGGAGACGGCACGGAGACTCGGTGCCGCCGAGGTGATTACCGGAGATCTCGGCGAGGCTCGCTCGCGCGTCCTTGGCGCAACCGAGGGCCGGGGTGCAGATCTGGTGATCGAATGCACCGGACAAGTGGAGGTGTGGCAAGCGGCCCCAGGATTCGCCCGCCGCGGCGGTCAGGTAATTTTCTTCGGTGGCTGTCGCCCCGGTACCGCCGTCAGCATCGACACCGAGCGCTTCCACTACGAGCAACTCCGTCTCAGCAGCCCGTTCCATTTCACGCCGCGCGCGGTCCGGCGCTCATATGAAATGATCACCGGCGGGCGCTTTCGCGGCGAGGACTTGATCAGCGGCAGCTTCCCGCTGGACGAGCTGCCGCAAGCGCTCGCTCGCCATCGAGCCGGCGACGGGATCAAATTCGCGGTAGTGCCGGCATGAAAGTCGCTCGTCTCTACGACTATCTCGACATCCGCATCGAAGAGGAGGCCGTGCCGAAACCCGGCCCGCGCCAAGCACTGGTGCGCACCCGAGCTTGCGGCATCTGCTCCGGCGACGTCATGCCTTGGTACATTCGCAAGAAAGCGCCCCTCGTTTTCGGCCACGAACCGGTGGGCGAGATCGTCGAAGTCGGCGACGAAGTCGAACACTTCGCTTCCGGCGCGCGGGTATTCGTGCACCACCACGCGCCCTGCCTCGATTGTCCACTCTGCCGTCGCGGCGAGTTCGTCCAGTGTCCGACCTGGCGTGCCACGCAGATCGTTCCCGGCGGCATGTCCGAGTACTTCCTGGTGCCGGAGACCAATCTGTTTGCCGACACCCTCGCTATCCCCGATCACGTCGGCGATGCCGACGCCGCCCTGGTGGAGCCCGCTGCCTGCGTCGTCAAATCGCTCAATCGCGCCGGCAACGTGCGCGACGCTTCGGTGCTGATCATCGGGCTCGGCGTGATGGGTCAAATTCACGTGGTGCTGGCGCGCCATCTCGGCGCCCGCCAGATCCTCGCGGCCGATCTCGTCGCCGTACGCTGCCAACACGCCGCGGCGTTGGGGGCTGACGTCGTCATCGATGCCACCGCACACGATCTCGTCGAAGCGGTACTACAAGCGACGGCAGGCGCAGGTGCCGAAATCGTCATCGTCGGTCCGGCGATCCCCGAAGTAATCGAGCAAGGCCTCGCCTGCGCCGCCAAGGGGGGCACCGTGATTCAATTCATGGGTACGCCGCCGGACACCTACGTCCGGCTACCGACCAATGACCTGTATTTCAGAGAGATCCGCTACGTGCCGAGCTATTCCTGCGGGCCGAGCGAGACGCGCACCGCCCTGCGCCACATCGCCGCGGGCGTGTTGACGGCGCGACAGGTCGTCACTCACCGCTTTCCGTTCGCTGAGGTGGCAGCGGCGTATCGCGTCGCCGCCGAGGATCGTAGCGCGATCAAAACGATCGTGACGTTCTGATTCGGCGCCAGCAAAAAAGAAAAGGGTGATCGTGAGATCACCCTTTTCAGAGTCGACAGCCCGCAGCCGCGGAATGAGGCTGCGCCGCGGGCCTGAGCAGACGGTTTACTTGTAAACCGACTTCTTGAACTG
>DASPMH010000480.1:0-3046 GCA_035627175.1 Terriglobales bacterium
GATGCTTCCGTGCTGCGCTTCCAGCAGCGCCTGCGCGCCGCCGGGGTGTTCGCCAAGTGGCGGGTCACCCGCGGCCGCGACTTGATGGCCGCCTGCGGCCAGCTCGGCAATCCAGCGCTGCGCAAGCGCCCCCTGCTGCCATCACCGTTGCCGGCGTAACAGGCCGAACAACACCGCGGCGCCCGGGGCGAGGGCGACGGCGGTGACGAGCGGGACAGTGACGTAGGCATCGAGCGGCGCTGGCGGAATTTGGCAGGCTGCCCCCGCGGTAGCGGCGCCGCAGAGTCGATCGCCCACCAGCGGCGCGGCCACAGCGTTCCAAGCGACGTGTTGCAGCCCCGCCCAAGCGAGCGCAGCGACGGAGACCCAGGCGTTCCCGCCGGCTTGCCGCATCGCCAAGCCGACACCGCTGGTCGCGGCGAAGAGCGCGTGATGAAGGCCGCCGACGGCGCCGCGCAGATAGACGGCGCGCAGCATCGCATCACTGCCACCCATCACCGCTGCCAAGAGGAGGTACTGGGTGTTCTCGACGATAGTGAAGCCGAAGCCGACCAAAGCACCGCGCAGCGCGCCGTTGCGGCGGCTCGGGCGGCGCGGCAACAGGTAGGCGAGCAGCACCAGGACGAACAGCTTGGCAATTTCCTCGATCAGTGGCACCAGCCACGCAGGCGCGGAGGGGACGGCGGCGCCCGCCTGCGCCGACAGATAGGACGCCGGCAGTGCCGCGAAGGCGCCGCCGCTGGCGACCATCGCGATCGCAGCGATGACCGGCTCTCGATCTCGGCCGGACGCGACGAAGACGAGCGAGATCGCAAGGAACGACGGCATCATCGCGGCGGCGAGCACGACCGGAGGCAAGCTCTCGGCGGCGATGTACAGCGCCAGGATCATCACCGCCGTGGCCGCGAGAGCGGCGGCGCGACCCGCGGCGGTCATCCGGCGAGACTGGTCTCGACGTCTCCTCTGCGCAAGCGTTGGGCGATGACGATTTGCTGCACCTCGCTCGAGCCGTCGTAGATGCGGGCGACGCGAACATCGCGCCACAGCCGATCGATCATGTACTCGCTGCGGATGTAGCTGTTGCCGCCGAAGATCTGCACCGCTTCATCGACGACGTTCCAGGCGTTCTCCGCAGCCACCAGCTTGGCGGTCGACGACTCGCGGATCGCCGCTTCGCCGCGATCGAGCAACCAAGCGCTGCGATAGACGAGCAACCGAGCCGCTTCGACCTTGGCGCTCATTTGAGCCAGGCGAAAGGCGATCGATTGGTGCTCGGCCAGAGGTTTGCCGAAGGTGACGCGCTGCTCGGCGTACTCCAGCGCCAGCTCGAGCGCCTTCTGCGCCGCGCCGACACAGCGTGCCGCCAAGGTGGTGCGGCCCTCGGCGAGCGTGCGCTTGGCGTAATCGAAGCCGCGGCCCTCTTCGCCGACCAACGCGTCGGCGGGGATGCGGCAATCCTCCATCACCAGCTCGGAGATGCGCGAGCCGCGGTGCCCCTCGGTATCGAAGATCGAGCCGACTTTCATGCCCGGCGATTCGCGCTCGACGAGAAAGGCGCTGATCCCGTGGTCGGTGCGAGCGAAGAGAAAGTACTGATGGGCCTTGGGAGCGTTGGTGATGAACGTCTTGCGGCCGTTGAGGATGTAGTGATCGCCACGGCGCTCCGCCCGGGTCTGCAGCGCACCGGCGTCGGAACCCGCTTCGGGCTCGGTCAGCGCAAAGGAGCCCAGCCACTCGCCCGTCGCCATCTTGGGAAGGTAGTGCTGCTTCTGCGCAGCGGAGCCGAATTTGATGATGCCGACGCAGCCGATGCCGGTGTGCACCGAGATGTAGCTGGCCAGACCCCACGGCCCCCGTCCGATCTGCTCGTGCACCACCGCCTTCTGCAACACCGACAAGCCGAGGCCGCCGTATTCCTGTGGCACGCTCAAGCCGAACAGACCGAGACTGCGGGCCCCTTCGACCAGTGCATCGGGCAGCTCGTCAGTCTTCTCGATCTGCTGCCAGCAGCTGTTGGCTTGTTCCTCGATGAAGTCGCGCACCGATTGGCGCAGCATCAGGTCGTCGGCAGATAGGGTGAAGTCCATAGCGCTCCTTCGGCGTGAAAGGCAGCTCTGTAGCTTGGCCCCCGCGGTACAGGCAACTCGCGCGCCGGTTGCGGCGAAGAGAGCGTCGGTTTAAGCCGAACGGCGGAGGATCACCATGGCAGGACGTTGGCTGTTGAAGACGGAACCATCCTGTTACTCGCTGGCGCAGCTGCGCCAGGAGAAGCGCGCGGTGTGGGACGGCGTGCGCAATGCCGTCGCGCTCAAGCACCTGCGCTCGATCGAGAAGGGAGACCTTTGCTTCATCTACCACACCGGCGACGAGAAGGCGGTGGTCGGCATCGCCAAGGCGGTCAGCGATGCGTACGCCGATCCCAACGACGGCGATCCCAAGGCGGCGGTGGTCGATCTCGCCTTCGTCGGCGCGCTGCCTCGCCCGGTTCCGCTGGCCGCAATCAAGGCGTACCAGCCGTTTGCGGATTGGGAGCTGGTGCGCTTGCCGCGACTGTCGGTATTGCCGGTCAGCCTCGCTCAGTGGGAACAAATCGAAGCGATGGCTCAGCGGTAGGCTCCGCTTTTCTTGCCTTGCCGCGCCAGTTGCACTAGCTACGCTGATCCACCAAGCCTTATGGCCGCAGAGAACGTCCTCCGCATCTTGGCTCGCTATTCCGAGGGCTACCGCCTCGCCGCGACGCATGGCCCGAACTCGGGCATCGTCGCCGAGTACGCCTACCGCAATACCCCGCGTGGCCACGGTCCGTTCGGACGTTTCCTCGACCGCCAGTTCCTGCACCACGGCGCGTGGGACGCGGTGCGCCAGCGCTTCAGCATCACCAAGGATTTGTTACGCCGCGAGCTGCAGCGCCGGCGCGCCGCGGGAGAGCGCACGACGATTCTGGACGTAGCCTCGGGCACGGCATGTTATCTGCGCGAGTTGCTGCGTGAAGAAGGCGGCCCCGATCTCGAGGTCGTCTGCCGCGAGCGCGATCCGAAGCAGGTCA
>DASPMH010000481.1:0-8501 GCA_035627175.1 Terriglobales bacterium
GGGCGTTGTCCCTGAGCAGCTATCTGGCGCAAATCTCACCGAGAACGCCGATCGCCTTACAGGCCTGCGGTGTGATCGAGACTACCTGAAGTATTGGTTGATGTCTGAGCCGATTCAACAGGCTATCGATTCAATCCGAACCGTCGGAGCCCAACCCAAGCTTGCGCTGGGTCGCATCGCGCGCTTCGCAATTGCGCTACCAGTACCAGCCGAACAACGCGCCATCGCGGAGGCGTTGTCGGATGTGGATGGGTTGCTCGGGGCGTTGGAGGCGCTGATCGCCAAGAAGCGGGCCATCAAGCAGGCCGCCATGCAGCAACTCCTCACCGGCAAGACCCGCCTGCCGGGCTTCAGCCGGGAGTGGGAGATGAAGCGGTTTGGGGAGATCGTATCTGTCCGAAGCCAGAAGGTCATGCCATCACAGGTCGCCCCGGCTACGCCGTGCGTGGAGCTTGAGCACATTGGCCAAGGCAACGGCCGATTGACTACGAACTCTACCGCCGCCGGCTCGACGTCTTCGAAGTACCGCTTCTTTGCGGGCGACGTTCTGTTTGGTCGGCTTCGTTCTTACCTGCGGAAATACTGGCATGCAGAGTTTGGCGGCATCTGCACAACCGAGATATGGCCGCTGGTGGCGGATTCAACTCAGGCTGACAGCGGCTTTCTGCATGGAGTTGTGCAAACCGATCGCTTCATCGAGTCGGCGAGCATTTCGTACGGGACCCACATGCCACGTGCGGACTGGGGGGTCATCCGGAACTTCGAGATTCGCGTCCCATCGGTCGAAGAGCAAACCGCCATTGCTACCGTTCTCTCCGACATGGACGCCGAGATCGCCGCGCTCGAATCCCGCCGCGAAAAGACCCGCGCCATCAAACAGGGCATGATGCAGCAGCTCCTGACGGGCCGGGTGCGGCTGGTGAAACCGGAGGCGGCGCCGGCATGCTGAACACCTTCGCGAGGTTTCTGCTGGTCTCGACCTCGTTGTCACCGCTGCTTGGAGGAGTGGCCGTGAACCAGTTCGCCCGTGGCGAGCCGGCCACGCGCTGGGGCGCGTGGTTGACCGTGGCCATTTTGCTGGTGCTCCTGTGTTGGGCACTACTGCAGTATGCCGCCAAGAACGCCCAGCAGCACCAGTTCCATATCAAGGAGTTCGAGCGCAATGACAAGGAGGTGCTCGCGTTCCTCGTCACTTACTTGTTGCCGTTCCTGTCCACGGAGAAGATGGGCTTCGCCGGCGACTGGCTGACGGGTGCGTATGTGCTAGCGATCATCTTCCTCGTCATTGCGCACGCCGGTGCATTTCACTTTAACCCAGTGATGGGCCTGCTCGGATATCACTTCTATGCGGTCAAAAATGGTGACGGCGTTTCCCATCTGCTGATCAGCAAAGACGAGCTCAGGCGACCAGGCCGCGACGTGGGGACCGTCCGCCTTGCGCATGGAATCTACCTGCACACGGGAGGCGCGGATGCTTGAAAACTTCCAGCTTGCGGCGATCGTCAGGCAATCGGGTCAGACACGCCTCCTGCGAATACCGTTGCATCAGGCACTACAGAATGAGCTCGCCGAATCGTGGACAGCCCAGTACGAAGTCTTCTTAAGAGACGTCCACGAGATCGATTTCAATGCCGGGTATACGCCGGAAGCACGAGCACTTCCGATTGTCCGGTTACGAACTACCTGATTGGTTAAGCAAGGAAGACAGTCAGTCCGCCGGCGATCTTGACGAGATTACCAACGATGACGTCTTGCTCGACTCGACAAGGGGACTAGCGGCGTTCGCCCGAGATGATGGAGAGGAGGTCATTCTTTTCCAGAACTTCAGCCGGTCTCACATTATTCGGCCGGGCCGATTCCTGTTTCTTCAGAACAATATGTATAAGACGACGGAACGACCAGGCCTGACGCTCGACGACAAGCTGAGCGCGGTCTACCGGCACGCCGATCAAAAACTGCTGTTTCACAGCTTCCGGACTGTAAACACGTTCCTGCCATTAGCAGACTTCTATGAAGAGGCATCGGAGCAACAGATCCGCAAGATCCTGAATCATAAGTTGCTCGCTGCAGAAGACGCGGATGCTTTGGCGTCGGAATCGCCCCAGTGGTTTCGCAAACGCTTTGCGATGCTCAGGGACTCAGGCGTACTTGACAAATTCTCCGCCGCGCAAATCAAAGCCCGCTCCAACGGATACGACGTGGAGATTCACATCTCAAAGGGGGCGATCGTTTTTCCCGCCGACAGGGCAGCAGCCAAGAAGCTCCTGCAGTTCCTGAACGAGGAGTTGTTCCGGGGAGCTATTACGAAAACCCTGTACGAAACGAACTCGAAGCGGGAAGCGGACTGATGAGCGTCGTTGGCCAGCGCGAGATCAAGACCCAGCAGCGGGTGATCGCGTTCCTGCGCGAGGCGCTGGGCTACGCCTACCTCGGGCACTGGAAGGACCGCGAGGGCAACAGCAACGTCGAAGAGGACCGGCTCACCGACTGGCTTAAGCGGCAGGGGCACGACGGCAAGCTCATCAACCGCGCGCTCTTCGAGCTGAACAAGGCCGCGGCCCTGGGCGGCAGCAAGAAGCTCTGCGACGCCAACCGCGAGGTTTACGGCCTGCTGCGCTACGGCGTGAAGGTCAGGCGCGAGGTCGGCGAGCAGACCGTCACGGTCTGGCTGGTGGACTGGGAGCATCCGGAGAACAACGACTTCGCCGTCGCCGAAGAGGTGACGGTGTACGGCGTCCACACCAAGCGGCCCGACCTCGTGTTCTACGTGAACGGCATCGCCCTGGGCGTGCTGGAGCTGAAGCGCTCTATCGTCTCCGTGAGCGAGGGCATCCGCCAGAGTTGGGACAGCCAGAAGAAGGAGTTCATCCAGCCTTTCTACACCACGGTGCAGCTCGTCATGGCGGGCAACGACACTGAGGGGCTGCGTTACGGCGTGATCAAGACGAGGGAGAAGTACTGGCTGCGCTGGAAGGAAACGGAAGCACCCGCCGAGGTGCTGGCTGCTGCCGGCGACAACCCCCTGCTGCGCGAGCTTGGCCAGCTGTGCGGCAAGGCGCGCCTGCTCGAGATCATCCATGACTTCATGGTCTTCGACGCCGGCATCAAGAAAACCTGCCGCCACAACCAGTACTTCGCCGTGCGCGCAGCCCAGGCCCGGGTGCGCTCGCGCGAGGGCGGCATCCTCTGGCACACCCAGGGAAGCGGCAAGAGCCTGATCATGGTCTGGCTCGCCAAGTGGATCCGCGAGCACGTGAAGGACGCACGGGTGCTGATCCTCACCGACCGCACCGAGCTCGATGAGCAAATCGAGAAGGTGTTCAAGGGCGTGAGCGAAGCCATCCACCGCACGAGGAGCGGCGCGGACTTGGTGCGGGTGCTGAACGCGAGCGAGGAATGGCTGATCGGCTCGCTGATCCACAAGTTCGGCGGCTCCGAGGAGGGCGACATCGACGCCTTCCTCTCGGACATCCAGGGCCACCTGCCGAAGGGCTTCCGCGCCAAGGGCGAGATCTTCGTCTTCGTGGACGAGTGCCACCGCACCCAGTCGGGCAAGCTGCACGATGCCATGAAGGCGCTGCTGCCCGGCGCGATGCTGATCGGCTTCACCGGCACGCCGCTCTTGAAGAGCGACAAGCGCCGCTCGATCGAGACGTTCGGCCCCTACATCCACACCTACAAGTACGACGAGGCGGTGCGCGACGGCGTGGTGCTCGACCTGCGCTACGAGGCGCGCGACATCGACCAGAGCATCACCTCGCCGGCGAAGGTGGACCAGTGGTTCGAGCTGAAGACGCAGGGGCTCACCGACGTGGCCCGCGCCCAGCTCAAGCAGCGTTGGGGGACGATGCAGAAGGTCCTCTCCGCGCGCGACCGATTGGAGAAGATCGCCGCCGACATCTTGATGGACATGGCCACCCGCGACCGGTTGAAGAGCGGGCACGGCAATGCGCTGCTGGTCTCAAGCAGCATCTACTCGGCCTGCCGCTTCTTCGAGATGTTCCAGCAGACGGACCTGGCCGGGAAGTGCGCCATCGTCACCTCCTACCGGCCGCAGCTCGCCGACATCAAGGGCGAGGAGAGCGGCGAGGGGCTCACCGAGCGGCTGCGCCGGTACGAGATCTACCGGAAGATGCTCGCCGCCCACTTCAACGAGCCCGAAGAGACGGCGATGTACAAAGTGGAGCAGTTCGAGAAGGACGTAAAGGAGCGCTTCATCGATCAGCCCGGGCAGATGAAGCTCCTGATCGTCGTGGACAAGCTGCTCACCGGCTTCGACGCGCCGCCTGCCACCTACCTCTACATCGACAAGAACATGCAGGACCACGGCTTGTTCCAGGCCATCTGCCGCGTCAACCGGCTCGACGGCGAGGACAAGGAGTACGGCTACATCATCGACTACAAGGACCTGTTCCGCTCGCTGGAGGGAGCGATCAAGGACTACACGGGCGAGGCCTTCGGCGGCTACGACAAGGAGGACGTCGAGGGGCTACTGAAGGATCGACTGCAACAGGGCCGTGAGCGGCTGGAGGAAGCGCGGGAGGCGGTCAAGGCGCTGTGCGAACCGGTCGAGCCGCCGCGCGATACGGCCGCCTACGTCCGCTACTTCTGCGCCCGGGAGAGCGGCAACGCCGGACAGCTCAAGGAGAACGAGCCGAAGCGCGTGACGCTGTACAAACTGGCCGCCGCCTACCTGCGGGCCTTCGCCAATCTGGCCAACGAGATGCGGGAGGCCGGATACAGCGATGCCGAGGTGGAAGCGATCAAGAGCGAGGTGGACCACTACGAGAAGGTCCGGCAGGAGGTAAAGCTCGCCAGCGGCGACTACGTGGACATGAAGATGTTCGAGCCGGCCATGCGCCACCTGCTCGACACCTACGTCCGCGCTGAGGAGAGCGAGAAGGTCTCGGCCTTCGACAACCTGACGCTGGTGGAGCTGATCGTCGAGCGCGGCGAGGCGGCGCTGGACACCCTGCCCGAGGGTATCCGCAGGAACCGGGAGGCGATGGCCGAGACGATCGAGAACAATGTCCGCCGCCTCATCATCGACGAGATGGCCGTCAACCCGAAGTACTACGAGAAGATGTCGGAGCTGTTGGATGCCCTGATCGAACAGCGCCGGCAGGAAGCCCTCGACTACCAGGCGTACCTGAAGAAGATCGCCGAGCTGTCGCGCCAGGTGAGCAAGCCGGAGAGCCGGGCCAGCTACCCCGCGACCATCAACACGGGAGCGCTCCGGGCGCTGTACGACAATCTCGATGGGGCATTGGCGCTCGCGGTCCGGGAGCCCGCGGCCTCCTATGGGGACGCCCAGCCGCGGTCCGCCCGGGAGGAGGCCGCGCTGGCGCTGGATCGCGCCATCCGTGCTGTGAAGAAGGCGGACTGGCGCGGCAACCGGTTCAAGGAACGCGAGGTCCGCAATGCCATCCAGGCCGAGCTTGGAGAGGACGAGATCCTCGTCGAACGAATCTTCGAGATCGTGAAGGCGCAGCGTGACTACTGACCGCCACGAGATCCAGATCGCCGGCCTCGCCGTCGAGGTGGTGCGCAAGGAGATCAAGCACCTCCACGTGGGGGTCTACCCGCCGGCGGGGCGAGTCCGGGTGGCGGCGCCTCTCCGTCTCGACGACGACGCGGTGCGGCTAGCGAAGGCGCTTGTGGGCTTTTCCGGCACGGGGAGTCCCGCATCGGATGGCGATCCTGGGATGCGGAGTCGGCGGTGGCATGAAGACGACTGCCTGGAGCAGGATGGCGTGTCGTGCCGTTGGTCGCTGGCACCCCCGAGATGCACCTGGCTGGCTCGTCCTACCGACAAGAGCCGGACGAGATACACCGCACCGTGCCGGCCGATGGCACTGTCACGATCATCGAGCAGGATCGCCGCGAGACTGACACCGCGCGCACCTTCTGGCCTGCTGGGCTGTCGTGGGTGGATGCGATTCCTCGGGAAGCCACCTACCAGGAAGTGCTGGACATCGGCGGCTATGGGCTTCAGGTGCTCACCGCTCAACGGGATACCGAGGACACCCACTCGCAGGCAGGATCGTCGCCTTCGGGGCCAACGATGCGGCAACCATTAGAAAACGGTCACCTCCACTCGCGAGGTTGAGTGGGTGTCCAGCCAAGACTCTTCCGCGCGCTAGCGCAAGCGGGCGACTGGATGGCCGCCGAACGTTGGCGGATACGCGGCGAGCTGCGCGCCGCGTTCAGTTCGGCACAAATTCGAAGCGACGGCGAATCCGGGACTCGTGCCCGCCGGCAATTGGAGCGAGTCTGGGCCTCGATGCCGGCTGGCTTCAGCGGCTGGGAGGCAGCGCCGACATCGGTCCTAATTATTGCGCGCGCCGCTGAGTAACCTCCTTCGCTGAAGCTTCGGAGGCCAGGCGCGCACGTCGTCGCCGTGATCTTGGGGCCGCCAGCCCGCCGCGCGCCGGCAGACGCGGCCGGCTCAAATTGGATGAAAGTTTGATGATGTCTTGAAGCTTTCGCAGGGCCTCCGCGGCTATCCCGACCGTCATGAGCGGAGCCGAATCGAAGCCGAAGCGAGAGTTTGCCAGGTACCCCATGAGCCTGGCGTTCGTCGTTCAGATCGAACGGCCCGATGACACCGCCCCCTACCGGGTCGCTGGCCGGGTTGAGCACGTCTCGACCGGCAAGTCGCGCGAGTTCAGCGACGGCAGCGCGCTGCTGCAATTCCTCGACTCGTTCGGAGCGCAGACGCCAGACGCGCCGCACGACCGCATTCAAACTTCACGTTCGTAAACACGCCGGCCGCACCGGCCGCCAACAAGGGAGGAGTCAGGATGTTCAAGGTTCGAAACTATCTTGTAGCAGCAACCGCGATTGCACTGCTGTCACTTGGCGCGCATGCCGCGTACGCGGTCGACCCTGCGGCGAACTGCGAGGCCACCAAGAACAAGGAATCGGCGGAGTACGCGCTCTGCCTGCAGAAGGCGCAAGCGACCTTCGTCAAACGCGGCGACGCGGCGAAGCTCGCGGCGGCCATCGCCAAGTGCGAGGCGTCCTTGGCAGCCAGCTTCACCAAGGCGGAAGCGCGCGCCGACGGAGCTTGCCCGACCACCGGTGATGCCGCGACGGTCAAGACGTTCATGGATGCGCAGGCCGACGAGATGTCGAATTACCTCGGCGGCGACAACGGACCGCTGCCGCAGGACGTGTCGAGCTGCAACGAAGATCTCGACACTTGCGGTGACGGACTGACGACCTGCACGACGAACCTCGCGACCGCCAGCGGCAACTACGCCAGTTGCAGCAGCAGCCTGACGACCGCGACCGGCAACCTCGCTTCCTGCAGCGCGGCCCTGACCTCGTGTCAGACCGACCTCGGCACCTGCGCCGCCGGCACCGCGACTGCGGCCGATGTGCTCGACGGCAAGACGTTCTCTTCGAGCGCCGGCCTCGGACTAACGGGTACCTTCAGCTCCGGCAATTGCGGCAACGGCGTGCTCGATGACGGCGAGGACTGCGAGCTCGGCACGATGGGCGGCGGCACTTGCGTCACCGCGGGCTTCGACACCGGCGCGCTGGTGTGCGCGCCCGGCACCTGCACCTACGACATCAGCGGTTGCAGCGACTTCCCCCCTTCGACCGACATCGTCATCTATGCGGCGCCGATCAGCACCAACCCCGGTAGCCTGGGCTCGCGCGCTACCACGTCTGCCATCTGCGCCGGCGCCGCCGACGCCCAAAGCCTGAGCTGCAGCAACGGCAGGATCGCCTTGTTGGCGTACTCCGGCGGCGACGACATTCAGAGCATGCCCAGCAATCATGGCGTCTCGAGCATGTCGCCGATCGTCGCAGGAGCGGGTGCCACGAAGATCGCCGACGATTGGAGTGACTTCCTCGACGGCTCATGGGACGCATGCCTCGGCACCTACTGCGATTCGGGCGATCCGGCCGCCAACCTACCCATCAATTATGGCATCACCGGAGCGGGCAACAACGGCACCGTCGGCAACAACTGCAACGACTTCACCTCGACCGGGGGCAGCGTTTCAGGCGCCTACGCCGAGTGCAACGGCTCGGGCGGCTCCTCCTGCTTCGGCGATCCGCTGAGGGGATTCGGGGACCTCTGCGTCAACCAGCACACCAATATTCTCTGCCTCTGCTACTAAGAGGCCCGCTTGCGATCGGCACGTCCAAGTTGCCCACGCTGCGAATGCCGATGGCGGAAACGCCATCGGCATTCGTCGTTTCCGGAGGAACCTGCCACCAGATGATCGCCGGCGTAGCCCGCTGAGAGCGGACATCTTCAAGTGCTGATGACCACGGCATTGCCATGCTCCAACATCGCTGCGACCGGGGTGGTTGGCTCCGAGCAACGGGTCCGGCTATCAAGGCGTTCGATGGGGGAAGCGCAGTCGATCGCCTTCGGGCCGTTCGTGTTGGATTTGCCGGCCGGCCGCCTGCGGTGCCGCGATCAGGACGTCCGCTTGCGGCGCAAGGCTTGGGATGTGCTGACGTATCTCGCGCAGCGGCCG
>DASPMH010000482.1:0-3017 GCA_035627175.1 Terriglobales bacterium
TGCCGATGGAGCGGGTCGACGCCGAGCTGCATGGCTGGCCGCTTGCGACTTGGCGCAGCAAGCAGGACACCGACACTCACTACAAGCGCGTGATCGAGTACGGCCTCGATCCGAACCGTATTCGCAATGTCCGCATCGGCGTCGCCGGCCACAATCTCTTCGATATCGCCTTCGCCTGGCTGCTCGCGGGCCGGCGCAAGGTCCGCGATGGCGTCGACTTCGAGATGTTGCTCGGCATGGCGCCCGGCCAAGCCGAGGCGGTGCGCCGCGAGGTCGGCGGTCTGCTGCTCTACACGCCGGTAGTACACCCCGATGAGTTCGACGTAGCGATCGCCTATCTCGTCCGCCGCCTGCAAGAAGGCGCCAGCTCCGACAACTTCCTGTCGGCGCTCCACCAGCTCAACGACGACCAGGGCCTCTTCGAACGCGAGCGCAGCCGGTTCCGCGCGTCCCTGGCAGGGCTCGATCGCAGCATCCCTCTGCCATTTCGCACGCAAGACCGCCGCCGGCCGATCGATCCCGATGCGGTGATGCTCGAGCCCGCCAACGTTCCGGATACCGACCCGTCGCTCGCCGGCAATCGCGCCTGGGGTCGAGCGATCCTCGAGCGAGTCTCACACTCACGCCTCGGCATCGAGCTGGTCGAGGCGCATACGCTGACCACACCCGACCAGCTCGAACGCACCATCACCACCGCGCTCGCGGCTGGGCCTGCTTGGAGCGATCAAACCGCGAGCGCACGCGCCGCGGTGCTGCGCCGAGCCGCGGTCGAGCTCGAGCGCCGGCGCGCTCAGCTGATCGAAGTGATGGCAGCCGAATGCGGCAAGACGATCGACCAAGCCGATCCCGAGGTCAGCGAGGCGATCGATTTCGCCAACTACTACGCCGCGCTGGCAGAGGAGCTCGATCGCGTCGACGGTGCGGCGCCGCGACCGCTGCGGCTGACGGTGGTCACGCCACCATGGAACTTCCCGATCGCGATTGCCGCCGGCTCGACCCTCGCGCCGCTGGCGGTCGGCTCTGCTGTCGTGGTCAAACCGGCACCGCAAGCGCAGCGCTGCGGCTCCTTGATGGTTGAGGCTTTGTGGGCTGCCGGCGTGCCGCGCGCCGCGCTTCAGCTCGCCCATCTCGCCGAAGCCGACCTCGGCCGCAGCCTGGTCAGCGATCCGCGCGTCGACCGGGTGATACTGACCGGCGGCTATGAGACGGCGCAGCTGTTCCGCTCCTTCCGGCCGGAGCTGCGACTGCTGGCAGAGACCAGCGGCAAGAACGCGATCGTCATCACACCGAGCGCCGATCTCGACCTCGCGGTCAAGGACATCGTCACTTCTGCATTCGGACATGCCGGACAGAAATGCTCTGCCGGCTCGCTGGCGATCCTGGTCGGCTCGGTGGCGCAGTCGCGGCGCTTCCGCAACCAGATCGTCGATGCGGTGACGTCGCTGCGCGTCGGGCTGCCGGCGGACCCCACCACCCAGATCGGTCCGATCGTCGAGCCCGCCTGCGGCAAACTGCTGCGCGCTCTGACCACGCTCGGCACGGGTGAGTCGTGGCTGGTCGAACCTCGCGAGCTCGACCCCCCTCCTCCACACGCACCTCGGCGTGCGGCGGAGGGCGAGGGAGGGGGCACGCAAGGTCGACTATGGACGCCGGGCGTCAGGATCGGCGTGCGGCCGGGCTCGGAATATCATCGGACCGAATACTTCGGGCCGGTGCTGGGGATCATGGCGGCGGCAACGCTCGAAGAGGCGATCAATGTTCAGAACGACGTCGAATACGGACTGACCGCCGGACTACATTCGCGCGACCAGGACGAGATCGCGACCTGGATCGGCGCAGTGCAAGCCGGCAATCTCTACGTCAACCGCGGCATCACCGGCGCGATCGTGCAGCGCCAGCCGTTCGGCGGGTGGAAGAAGTCGGCGGTCGGACCGGGCGCGAAGGCCGGCGGCCCGAACTATCTGATCGCGCTCAGCGATTGGGTCAGCAGGCCGGCGACCGCCGTCGCTCCGCTCGACCCGACGGTGTTGCCGCTGTTCGAGGCGGCGGCCGCGTCGCTCGACGACGACGCGCGCGCCGCGCTCGAGCGATCGCTGCGCAGCGACGCGGCTGCCTGGGCCGCTGAATTCGGCAGCGCCCGTGACGTCTGCGGCCTAACTTTCGAGCGCAACCTGCTGCGCTATGTCGCCACGCCGGTGCGGGTGCGGCTCGCGGAGGGTGGCGGGGTCGCGGCACTGGTCAGAGTAGTTGCCGCAGGCGTGCTGGCGCAGGCACCGATCACTGTCTCGACCGGCGTAGCGCTGTCGAACGATTTACTGCGTGCGTTTCGCCAAGTCCGAGTCGAAGCGCAAGCTGAGGACGACGCAGCGTGGCTGCAGTCGCTGTCCGCCTACACCGGTCGCGTCCGTTTGATCGGCGGCGACTTCGCCGCGCTCGCCAAGGCGACGGGGGGCCGTCCCGATCTAGCCGTCTACGACCACGCCGTCACCGAATCCGGCCGCATCGAGATGCTGCCGTTTCTCCGCGAACAGGTGATCTCGATGACGGCGCACCGATTCGGCCTGCCCGACGGACTCGCAGACCATACGCTCGCCGGCGGCGGTCACCCACGGACGAGACCGATGCGGAACGACCGCTCCCGTTAGCGACCGACCAGCACGATTCCGCCAGCGAGATTCGAAATGTCGGCAGCGGACAGATGTGGCGTTTGCGTATTCGGGCCTACTGGCAAAAACTGCCGCCGCGCGAGCACCGCGTGCTCCGCGAGAACTTCCTGCCGGCGCTGCCAATCGTCACGTCGCTTGCCAAGCCGGCAGTAGGCCAAGATCTCTCGCGGAGCACGCAGAGCCCGCGGAGGTAAGAGAAGATTCGGATCGATCTTTTCTGATCTGGTTCTTCTCCGATCTCCGCGAGCACCGCGTGCTCCGCGAGAACCTCCTGCCGGCGCTGCCAATCGTCACGTCGCTGCCAGCCAGGCAGTAGGCCAAGGTCTCTCGCGGAGCACGCAGAGCCCGCGG
>DASPMH010000483.1:0-6188 GCA_035627175.1 Terriglobales bacterium
AGAAGGAACAGCACCGCTAGCAATTGTCGTCTCATAGGTCCTCCGCAAGTTTGCCGTCGCAGCTCCCATCGACCGCGAATCGCGCCGCGGCGACGCGGCAAAGCCGGCATCTTGGGGAGAACGTTTGTCCCTTGTCAACAATCGGTCAGCGGTCGCCCGCTTCACCTTCGGCGCAGCGCAACCTCGATCAGCAGCAACAGCGCCGCGGTCGGTACGAGCAGCCAATCGAGCGGCTGCGCCGCCTGCCGGCTGCCCGGAGGCCGTTCCAGTAAGGTCCGAATCGGCGCATTCAGCTCCCCGCCGGTCTCCGCTGCGAGATAGCGGAGCAGCGCCAGATTCGGCTTGTCGGCGTACCGTTCCTCGCGCGCGGCGTCGACACCGTGGGGGATGCGGACGGTGTGGCTCTGCTCGCCGACCTGTTGCTCGCCGAGACGCTCGACGATCGAAACGCGATAGAGACCGCCGGCGAGCTCCGGCAACCTGGCGCGGAATCGCCGCGGCGCTACCTGCGCCAGCGGCATGTCGATGCGTGTCTCCAGTCCGGTATGGACTCGCGCCCACAAGGCGGTCGCCTGATTGTCGGCGAAGGTACCCACCTCGAGCATCGTGCCGCTGTCGCTCCGCCGCGCCCGCAACGCATAGTCGCGGCCGGCGTGCTCGGGCGCGGCCCAACGCACCGTCTGCGACCAGAACTTACCGAGGCGATCCCAGCCGATCCACGCGCCGGCATCGTCGTTCGGGCTGGCGGTGAACGCCACCACCCGTCCCAGCCCGAGCTGCCACACCGCCAGCAGAGGATCGCTGCGGTCCTGCGTCGCCACCTCGAGCAACACGTCCGCTCCAGGCTTCGCTTTGGCGTAGGCGTAGCCATACAGGTCAGGCAAATCCGATTCGGCGAGCCCCGTCAGCAGCTGACTCGCCGAGGCGAGGCGAGGCCGGTAGACCTCGCCTTGACGCGCCATTCGCCCGAGGGCGTTGGCGGTGTCGCGCAACATCAGCTCCGGCAGCGATGCGACATTTTCGACGTGGTAGAATTCGCCGCCACTGCGCTCCGCGATCGTGGTCAGCAAGTGGAGATTGGCGCGATCGTCGCCGACGCGAATGGTGGTCACGGAAACGTCTGCGGCGACAATGCGATCGATCAGCTTCTCGTGTCCTTCGCTGCGGTTGGTATCGCCGTCGGTCAGCAAGATCACATGGCGGTTGGCGACTTGCGCCGCACCGAGCTGACGAACCGCCGCCTCGAGAGCGTCGTAGAAGTCGGTGCCGCCCTCCGGACGCAGTCGCGAGATGGCGTCGTGCAGCTGCGTCCGGCTGTCGGCGACCCGTTGCAGCGGCGCGAGCTCGTGGGGCGCGGCATCGAAGGCGATCACCCCGATCAGATCATTGCTCTTCAGCTGCGCCAGCACGGCCAGAGCCGCGCGCCGCGCGTACACCAGCTTCGATTCGCCCTCGCTGCGTTCGAGCGAGCGAGCGAAGTGGTATCCCATGCTGTTGGAGCGATCGATCACCAGAAACAACCCGATCGGAGGCCGCTGCGGCCGGCGCGGCCGATACGGCTCGAGCGTCACCGGCAGCAACCGTTCGATGGCACTGCCCTGGAACTTCGCATCGCCGTAGCTCTGCTCGCCGCCGGCGAACAGTAGCGCGCCGCCGCGATCGCGGACGAAGCGCTCGAGCGCTGCACCGTCGCCGGCCGACAGATCGGCGGCAGTGATGTCCTCGAGCGCCACCGCATGGACATCGGCGAGCTCGTCGGCGAGGCGCCCGGGCTGCTTCGCGTCGCGGGTCCGCACCGCCACGCCCTGTCGCTCCAGGCTGAGCTGCAGCGGCGAGTGACTGTGGGGAGTCAGCAGCAGCAAGCGCAGCTGCCCGACTACGGTGATTTCGTTGGCCAGCCGATTGTTGCCCTCGATGCGATCGGCTTCGATTTCCAAGCGGGCCTCGATAGCGTAGGTGCCCGGACGCTCGATGCGGTAGGGAATCTCGATCGCGTTGAGCCCGGCCTGCAGCGGCAGCTCCTCGCGTCCGACGGGCGCGCCGTCGACGTACAACCCGAGGCTGAGGCTGCGCGGCCGCCCCTGATTGCGCACCGTCACCTGGATCGGGAACAGCGTCCGACTGGTGATCACCGCCGGCATGGTGATCTTCTCGATCGCCGCATCGATGCCACCTGCGTGCGGTGGCGCGGCAGTGAAGATGGCGATGCCATCGTGCTTGGCCTGAGCGACTCGCTCGGCGGCAGCGCCGCGGGTTTCGTGCCCGTCGCTGAGCAGGAGAATCCTGGCCAGGCCACTGCCGCCGGCGAGGGCGAAGCCGCGGTCGAGCGCCGCGGCGATATCGCTGGCACCGGTGTCGATCTCGCTCGACCGGTCGCGACGCGGCAGCTCGCCGCTCGGCAGCAGCCGCTGGCTCGCACCGAACAGCAACACGCTCAGTCGATCCTGCGGCGCCAGAGCGCGGGCGATTTCCTCGAGGTGGCGGCGCTGCCAATCGCGTCCGTCTGCATCGATGCTCTCGGAATGATCGACCACCGCCACCAGCGCCAGGCGATGATCCGGCAGGCTCGCCGTCAGCTGCATGCCGCAGAGGGCGAGCCCGACAGCGGTCAGCGCAGCAGCCCGCAACCACCTGCCCGCGTCGCGGTTGCCGGCACGCCAAACGCGGAACAGCAGCAGCACGACGACGCCGAAACACCAGAGCAGCTCCGGACGCAGCCAGGCGATGCCGAGATCGCCGAGGTGAGTCAGCGCGTAGCGCCAGCCGATCCCTTCGCTCATGCGGCCGACTTCCGCGCCGCAAGCCACTCGCCACACAGAATGACCAGCGCCGCCGCGTACAACCACAGCTGCAACGGCTGTTGCGCTGCCGCCGGCGGTTCGGGACTCTCCTGCGGCAGCTGCGCCAGGCGTGGGTCGAGCTCGGCGACGGTGCCGAGATCCGATTCAGCGGGATCGCCGAAGTTCACCAGCAACCGCCGTTCGCTCAGAAATCCCCCGCGCCCTTCGGGCGCTGCCTTCTTTGGGAAAGGGGGCACACACTCCAGGTCTTCGCCCCCTTTACCAAAGGGGGCAGCGCCGCAGGCGCGGGGGATTTCTGAGTGCGCGGATGGCGCAGCGGAGCTGACGCGGTGCTCGCCGGCATGCTCGATTCGAGCAACTCCGCCATCTTCGAGCGAGATCACCTCGCCGGCACGCGCCACCACCGCTTCCTGTGTCGGAGGCAGCAGCCAGGCGAGGAAGGCGGTCAATAGAATCACCCGATCGACGCGATCATTGGCGAGTAGCCCCTCCGCGCGCAGATCGAAGGCGAGGACCGCTACCCGGTGCGCTCCGACCTGGCCGGTGAAGGCGAGCGGGAACTGCCGCTCGGTGGTGCGCGACCACAACACCTCGTCGGCCCATTCGGGCGGGTCGATGATACGAGCCCGGGTGAACGGCAGCGCCGGCACCGGCTCGATGCCCGTGAAGATCGGATGATGCTGGTTCCAATCGAGCACCTCGGCACTCTCGACCTCGGCGGCGACGCGAAAGAGATGGCTCGCTTCGGGATAGAGCAACAGCACATTGGCCGCCGGCAGCGCCGCCGGCACCTCGCGTTCGTAGAGGACCAGCTCGGTAGTCGCCGCGATCGCCGCACCCGGGTCTGCGGCCGCGACGTCCAACCCGAGACGCTGCAGCAACCGCAGCAGATCGTCGCGGAAGGCCGACGGCTCGGCGACCACCTGCACGCGCGCGGTGGTCGGGCCAGCGATCCAGGCGTAGGCGACATCGTCGGCGGCCAACAGATCGCCGGCCGCCAGCGAGGCGCGCAGTCGGCCGGGACGCGGCAGCGACCGCACCACGAAGCTCTCGCTCGCCCGTGCGGCCACGGTGAACCCGCGCCGCAAAATCATCTCGCCTTCGACGTCGAGGCTGAGCCAGCCGTGCTGCTCGCGGTCGGAATGATTGCGTACCTGCACCGCAACCGAGGCGCGGGCGGGGTCTTCGAATCGCCCTTGCGATACCTCGAGCCCGGCGATGCCGAGATTGTCGTCGCGCTCGCCGGCGACGAAGGGCCGCACTCGCTCGGGCCACTGGCGCACTGCGGCGGCGCCGTTGGCATCGGTCAGTACATGCAGCTGCGCAACTGGGTTGAGATCTCTGGCCAGCCGCATCGCTTGCGCCAGATCGCCGCCGGTATCGGCAGGCGACAGTCCGCGGATCGCCGCCACCGCGGCGCTGCGATCGCGTGTCGGCGCCAGCACCACTCGCGGCCGCGCGCCGGCGGCGATCACCGCGATGGAATCTTCGCCACCGGTCGCGTCGAGACGCGCCGATGCTTCCTGCGCCAACAGATCGAATCGCGACGGTGCGCCGTCGCGGGCTGCCGTGCTGGCGGTGACGTCGAGGACGAAGATCCAGTCGCGCGGCAGCGGTGCGCCGCCTGGTCTTGGCCACAGCGGCTGCGCCAGGCCGCCGGTCAGCGCCAGCAAGGCCAGCAGCTGCAGCAGGAACAGCCAGTCGGGCTGAAAGCGCCGGGACCGGATCGAGCTCGGCCGCAGCTCTTGCCACAGCAACAGCGACGGCACGATCAGCTCCCGCCGCCGCCGTTGGCGCAGATAGAGCGACACCAGCACCGCCACCGATGCCAGCAAAGCCAGGCCGAACGGGTTGGCGAAGCTCACCGCAATCTCCCGATGCGCTGCAACAGCTCAGGTTGGAGCGCCCCCGCCGTCTCGGCGACGGCGTAGCCGATTCGCCGGCGCGCACAGAGCTCGGCGAGGCTGGTCAGCTGGCGATTCAAAGCAGCCTGGTAGCGGGCGAGATTGCCGGTCTCGAGGTGCAGCTCGCGCCGCTCTCCGGTCTCGGCATCGATCACCGTGCCGGAGCGGAAGCTCCGCGTCGGGTCGCGTTCCGCCGGACCGAGGACGCGCACACAGGTGGTCTCGAAGCCGCGCGCCGCCAGCTCGCCGAGCGCAGGCTCGTACTCGGCAGGCGGCATCAGGAAGTCGGAGACAATCACCGCGACGCCGGCCGTCGGGCGCGTCTGCAGCCAGCGCTGCACCGCGGTCGTCAGCGCCGCTTCGCCCTGCGGCCGCACACCGACCAGCCATTGGCGCACCAGCGGCATCTGGCGCAGGTGGGCGATGCGCGGCGAGGCCGCGTAGCCCGTGGCGTGAGCCGAGCCAACATAGAGCAAGCGCACCGGATCGTGGTTGCGGACTGCGGCGTAGGCGAGCGCTGTCACCAACGCCGCCGCGAAGGGAAGTTTGCGGTCGTCCGGCGGGAACGCCATCGAGGCGGAGCTGTCGATCAATAGATGATGCGGTGCTTCGCGCTCGGCGCGGTAGAGCCGGACGATCAGCTGATCGAGACGGCCGTAGGCGTTCCAATCGACACGGCGCAGATCGTCGCCAGGGTAGTAGGGCCGGTGCGCTTCGAGCTCGCTACCGGATGGGGTCGCCGCGTGCGCGGTGGGATTCTCGCCCTCGCGCAGCGACCGCGTCGCCCGCGCCCGCAGGCGCAAGCGGTCGATGCGCTGCAGGAAGGCCGGGTCGAGCACTGCATCGACCGAGCTCTCGATCGCCTGCCGCAGTTGCGTCTCGTCGCCGGCCATCGCCCGCTCAGCGCTGTTGCCGGGACCGTTCGATCAAGCGAGCCACCAGCGCACGAGGATCGATGTGATCGCTGATCGCGGCGTAGTTGAGCACCAGGCGGTGACTCAAGGCGGGCACCGCCACCGCATCTATGTCTTCGTACGCCACATTGACCCGGCCCTGCATCAGCGCCCGCACCTTGGCACCGAGCAACAACGCCTGACCACCGCGCGGGCTCGAGCCGAAGCTGACGTAACGCTCGATCTGCTCGTCGCCGCCCATCGCCGTCTCGTCACCGGCGGCGAGGCGCGCCGAGCGCGGCACCGTGGCGCGCACCAGAGTAGCCGCGTAGGACTCGAGTGGCGGCGCCACCAGCACCTGCTGCACCAGCCGCCGCATGGCGAGGATCTGCTCGGCAGCCGTCTCGCCGGCGAACACCGCTTCGGGCTGGGGCAGATCGGCGCGGGTGGTGGTGCCGATGATTCGCTGTAGTTGCTCGTGGCTCGGATAGCTCAGCACAACCTTGAAGAAGAACCTATCGAGCTGCGCTTCGGGAAGAGGATAGGTGCCCTCCATCTCGATCGGATTGAGCGTCGCCAGGACGAAGAAG
>DASPMH010000484.1:0-3879 GCA_035627175.1 Terriglobales bacterium
GGATCCACATGATCATGGTTTGATTCTTGGTGAGGCCCATCAGTTACCTTTCGAAGAGAGCTCGGTGTGCCTCTAGAGCAATCGGCCGATGGCGGCAAGGCGCCCAGCATCGCCGGGAGGTGGGGCGATCAGAGCTTGGCGCCGTTGGTGACGCGGAAAGCCTGGCGGGTCTCGCGATGCTGACGCAGCAGAACGTAGACGGCACCGGCACCGCCGTCGTAGGGCCGAGCGCTGGTGAAGGCGAGAACCTGGCGTGACCACTGCGTACGCGCCAGCAGGTGGGTGACGAGATGCTTGAGCACCGGGATCTGATCTTTGGAGTTGAGACCGCGGCCGTGCACGATCAGCACGCAGCGCTTGCCGTTTTGGCAGGCCTCGAGCAGGAAGCGGTTGAGGGCGAGCTTCGCTTCTTGCCGCGTCAGACCGTGCAGATCGATGTGCGCCTGGTAGGCGAACTCGCCGTTGCGCAGCCTCCTCACCAGGCGCGGATCGGCGCCGACGACATGGCCTTCGACATACTCGTCGCTATCGCTGAGATCGAACGGCGCGCTGCCGGCGACGAGCTCACACAGCTCGGCGAGGGCTTCTGCTTCCGGGTCGCTGACCGCGCGCGGCGACATCGCCGGCGGCGGGGCGTCGACACGCTCGCGCTCCTCATCGCTCAAGCGGCGCGCGCCCGAGACGGCGGCAAAGAACAGGGCCGCGTCATCCGCTGGGGGTGCCGGCGGCAACCGGGCTGCCGGCTTCGGCGGCACAGGCGGGCTCGCCGGACGAGCGGCGGCGGCGACCTTCAGCTGTCGGAACGGCTGGTGGTGGAACTCTGCCGCCGCTGTGGGCTGTGACTGAGCCGACTGCTTGCGCTTGCGCCGCATCCTCGCCTCCGAGGACAGCGCTTGTAGCAGCCCGGTCGCCCTGGCGAAACCAGCCGCCGCGTTGGCAGCCGTTGCCGGCTGAGATCCGACGTTACCCTTTGCGACAATCGCCGCCTTTCAGTAGACGGCACAGCGATGAGCGACCTTCCGCTGCGCGGCTTACGCCTTCTCGCCTTCACTCAGCTAGGTGCAGGCCCGTATGCGATGACAATCCTCGGCGATCTCGGCGCCGAGATCATCAAGGTCGAGGATCCTACGGTCGGCGGCGACGAAGCCCGCTCGGTCCCACCGCATGCCTCAGCCGGCGACAGCCCCTACTTTCAATCGCTCAACCGCAACTCCAAGTCGCTGACACTCAACCTGCGCACCGCCGCAGGACGCGAGCTGTTCCACCGCTTGGTGAAAACCGTCGACGCCGTCTATGCCAACCCGCGAGGCGATCTACCGGCCAAGCTCGGGCTCGACTACGACCACCTCAAGCACGTCAACCCGAAGATCGTCTGCTGCGCCTTGTCCGGCTTCGGCCGCAATGGTCCGCGAGCAACCGACCCGGGGTATGACTTCCTGATCCAGGGTCTGGCGGGTTGGATGAGCCTGACCGGCGAGCCCGACTCGCCACCCGGGCGTTGCGGTGTCTCGATCGTCGATTTCTCCGGCGGCTTGATGTCGGCGGTCGCGCTGCTGATCGGCATCGTCAAGGCGCAGCGCACCGGCGTCGGCTGCGACATCGACGTCAGCCTGTTCGACACCGCGCTCTCGATGCTCAACTATCTCGCGGCTTGGAACCTCAACTACGGCCATCAGCTAAAACGGCTGCCGAATTCGGCGCATCAGACCTTGGTTCCGTCGCAGAACTTCCGCACCCGCGACGGCTACATCGTCATCATGTGCATGAAGGAGAAGTTCTGGCAGCGCATGGCCGAGCTGATGGAGCTGTCCGAGCTACTCGCAGATCCGCGCTTCCTGACCTTCCAGGATCGCTTCCAGCACCGCGAGGAATTCATCGCCATCGTTCAGCAGCGGATGCTCGCCAAGAGCACCGACGAGTGGCTGGCGATCATGAAAGGGCAGGTGCCCTGCGCCCCGGTCTATACCGTGGAGGAAGCGCTCGAAGATGCCCAGGTGGTCGCTCGGCAAATGGTGATCGAGGTCGATCATCCGCGCTTCGGCAGGCTGCGCCAGGTCGGCTGCCCGATCAAGGTCGATCAACTCGCGCCGAACTATCGCCCCGCCTCGCCCCTCGGCAGCGACACCGCCGAGTTGCTGCAACAGCTGCTGTCGATGACCAGCGAGGAGATCGCTCAGCTGCGCAGCGAGCAAGCAATCTGAGCCCGGCGACCTCCGGCGCAGTTACTTCTGCCAGCCGGCGCGGTCTCGCAGAGCTTGCCATCGCGCCTCGTCGGGCCCGACCCAGCGCAGGTCGGCCAAGCTTTCGGTCAGCGGCACGTCCGTACGCAGAACCGCCAATTGTTTGAACAGCAGGGCCAGCTCGCGCTCGCTGGCCAGCGCCTGCGCCAAGCGCTCGCCGCCCCGCACGCCACAACGCCACAGTCGCCAGTCGGCGGGGATGGCCTCGATCGAGCCGAACTCGTTCAACACCGCGGCGGCCGTCTTCTTGCCCCAGCCGCGCAGGCCCGGGTAGCCGTCGGCGCTATCGCCGACGAGAGCCAGCCAATCGGCGATCAGGCGCGGCGGGACACCGAACTTGGCGATCACTGCGGCCTCATCGTAGGTTCGGTTGCGGCGCCGGTCGAGAGTGACGACGCATGGATCGCGGACGCATTGGCAGAGATCCTTGTCGGGCGAGCAAATGACGACGCGCTCCACCTGATCGGCGAAGCGCGCCGCCGCCGTCGCCAGAGCATCGTCCGCTTCGAACTCGACCATCGGCCAGACCACCACGCCGAGGCAGCGCAAGGCCTCCTCCGCCAGCGGGAACTGCGACAGCAAGTCGGGGGCGATGCCCGCACCGGTCTTGTAGCCGGGATAGAGATCGTTGCGAAAGGATTCGATGACATGATCGGTGGCCGCGGCGACATGAGTCACCTCGGGCTGGCGCAGCAAGGCGCCGATACTCGACAGCAGGCCGCGAATGGCACCGATTTCCTGGCCATCGGGCGCAGCCTCCTTCGGCATCGCGAAGTAGGCACGAAAGAGCTCGTAGGTGGCATCGATCAGAAAGAGCTGTGGCACTGGTGGTCCCTTTAAGAACGGAGGCCTGCCGTTGTATTTGCTGGCGCAATCCGCCAATCCTGGCGCCACAGAAAAAGGAGGGTTGCCGTGATCTTCGACGATAACTCACTCAGCATCGGTCGTACTCCGTTGGTTCGTATGAAGCGTATCGCCGGAGATGCCAAGGCCAACCTGCTCGGCAAGATCGAGGGCCGCAACTCCGCTTACTCGGTGAAGGACAGGATCGGCGCGGCGATGGTGTGGGACGCCGAGCGGCGCGGCATCTTGAAACCGGGCAAGGAGCTGATCGAGCCGACCAGCGGCAATACCGGTATCGCCCTTGCCTTCGTCGCCGCCGCGCGCGGCTACGGCCTGACGCTGACGATGCCGGAGACCATGTCGCACGAGCGGCGCAAGGTGCTGAAGGCGTTCGGTGCCAACCTCGAGCTGACCCCGGGCCCGCTCGGCATGAAGGGCGCGATTCAGCGGGCGCAGGAAATCGTCGCCACCGATCCCGATCGCTACGTTCTGCTGCAGCAGTTCTCCAATCCGGCCAACCCCGACATTCACTTCAAAACTACCGGGCCGGAGATCTGGAACGACACCGAAGGGGCGATCGACGTGCTGATATCGGGCGTTGGCACCGGCGGCACCATCACCGGGGTGTCGCGCTACATCAAGCAATCGATGAACAAGAAGATCATCACCGTCGCCGTCGAGCCGACCGCCAGTCCGGTGATCGCGCAGACGATGCGCCACGAGCCGCTCAAGCCCGGCCCTCACAAGATTCAAGGGATCGGTGCCGGCTTCGTTCCCGAAAATCTCGATCTCTCGA
>DASPMH010000485.1:0-2569 GCA_035627175.1 Terriglobales bacterium
GCTCGAGCAGGATGTGCAGGAGGCGGGGCGGGCGGGACGCGACGGGCGGCGGGCGATCTGCCATATGTTGTTCGACCCGTCGGATCGCGACATTCACGAAGCGCTGCAGAATCTCAGCCGAGTGCGCAAGGACCAGGTCTACCGGATCGGCCGGGCCCTGATGGCTTGGGGTGAAGAGGATCGAGCCCCGACGATGGAGGCTCTGGCTCTATCCTCGCAGCTCGGGCCGCGCGTCGCGGCGGCGATCGTCAACGTCTTCGAAGAGGTCGATCTGGTGCGCACGCTCGAGGACGGCACGATCGAGCTGTCCGTTTCGCCGGAGCAACTCGAAGCCGAAGTCGGCGCGCTGGCGAACCGTTTCGAGACCATCCGCATGCAGGACGGCCGGCGCCTCGACACCATGGCGGAGTACGCCGCCACCACCGAGTGCCGTTCGATTTTCCTCGAACGCTACTTCGGCGAAGAGGACGTCGCCCCGTGTGGGCTGTGCGACAACTGCCGGCGCGCCCGATCGGGAAAATCAGAAGTCGTTTGAGTCGGTGACGTCGACGGTCAGCCAGGTCGTGTCGTTGCTGGCGTCGACGTCGCCGCCAGGTCCGCTTACCGACAGCTCGAGGGCGCAGCGCGCCGGCGACAACAAGTCCCTGCTGGTGAACGCGTCCGCGGCAACGTGGACCGTCAGCTTGCCTTGCACCCGTGTCCCTCCGGTGACCGTGACCGAGCTTTGTAAGCCTGCCTGGCGGGTGTTGAGGTCGATTGCGCCGGCAGTTCCCACAGGACAAGTGCCGTCGCCGACCGATACCGCAATGGCGTGGCCGGCACGTTCCACTTCCGGCATGACGTCGCCATTGGCGATGGCCAGGCGGAGAACTTTGGTGAAACCGGCACTGCCGCGGCGGATCTTGAGAGCCGAGGAGCCAAGGCTGGAAATATAGGATTCGTGCTCGGTGCGGCTAGCCGCATCGTTCTGGTCGAGGACATCGATCTCGACCTCAGCGGTATTGTTTGCCGGGGTTGGATCGAGGTTGCCGTCGAGCGCGGTAACCGCGGTGAACCGCAAGCGGCAGCGGGTCGGTGTCTTGCCATTGACCGAGGTGAAATCCTCGGCACGGAAGCGCAGTTGCACCGTCGCTTTGGCGGAATCGCCGGGCACCAGCAACACAGTTTCGCCCGAGGTGAAGCGCGGCTGCGCCGCGATCAGCGCCGCGGGACAGGTGCCGGGGTCAGCCATCAGGCGCACTGGTTGGCCGGGTACGGTCGCGTTGCGGGGGTCGGCATTGCGGACCGTGACCGTCAGTTTGCGCTCGCGCACTACCATTCCCTTGCGCAGAGTCACCGACATCGGCGCCGGCGGCACGAGGACGAGATCATGATCGAGCATCGGCGTGGCCGTAGGCGTCACCGTCGGTGTCGAGGTGGGTGTGCTCGTCGGCGTCATCGTCGGCGTCCGAGTCGAGGTAGGCGTCGGCGTAGCGGTGTCGGTCGCGGTAGGCGTCGAAGTAAATGTCGGCGTCCGAGTAGGAGTAGAGGTCGGCGTCGACGTTGGCGTTGCCGTCTGCGTCGGAGTGAGAGTCGGAGTGTAGCTTGCCGTCGGCGTCACCGTCGGCGTCGACGTCCACGAGCGGGTCGCCGTAGGTGTCGCGGTCACGGTCGCGCTCGGAGTCAGCGTCGCTGTCGGCGCGGCGGAGATGGCGACGGCGATCGACCGGGAGCGCGACAGCATCCCGTCCGATGCGGTCAGGGTCAGCGTATAGAGGCCCGGTGTGGAATAGCCGTGACTGACGGCATCGCCGGCAGCGGCAGCGCTGCCGTCGCCGAAATCCCAGGTGTAGGTCAGCGCATCGCCATCCGGGTCCGCCGAGCCGTAGGCGCTAAATGGCAAGGCCCGGCCGGCGATACCGGAACGATCGGGACCCGGATCGGCCCAAGGACGGTGGTTCGCCAGCGCGGTGGCACTCTCGTAGGCACCGGCATCGCTGCGCAAACCCTGCGGGCGGCCAGCGCCCTCGAAGTCGTCGCTCGGAGCGGTGTCGTTGGTGCCGCCGTCGATCGCCGCGCTCAGCGCCGCGGGGCGAAATTCGATACTGTCGGCGAAATCCGGGTCGATCGCCCAGGAGCCGGCGCCCTGCCCGCTCGCGACGGTCCACTCGCCGGCATTGATCTGCTGGCCGGTGTAGAAGACCTCGGTCGCCGGGTCGGGATGGAGGACGATCAGTCGGCTGAGAGTCTCGGGACGGAAGAAAATGTTGTGATCTTCTATCAAGTACGCGCCCGGCTCGACCTCGACGGCTTTGGCCGGACCTGAGACGACGAGGTTGCGCAATGAGACGGAGTACGGCGCCGCGGCAGGATCGAGAGGAGTGCGCAGCAGGATCTGGGTACCGGCGTTGGCGGCAATGGTCGAGTTGACCAGCTCGATCGAGCCGGACGAGATCATCGCCGTGGTGATCACGCCGGTCTCGTTGCTGTGAACAAGGGCATTCTCGACGCGACCGCTCTGCCACAGCTTTATACCGGCGCAGCCGTTGCCGTGGCTGCGGCTGCGGCTGATCAGCGCCTGCGAGCCCTG
>DASPMH010000486.1:0-6625 GCA_035627175.1 Terriglobales bacterium
ACGGCGGGCGACGCACCTCGTTAGCTCTCGGACGAGATGCGCGGCGAGCGGCACCCAGACCTGAGCTGGCATCGGGCCAAGGAAGCGCAGGGGCTGTGGGCCCGCAATAGTGAACCGCCAGCGGTAGCGAGCGGTAGCGAAGACACCCACTCAACGGTAGCGAGGACACCCACTCAAGGTGAGTGGGTGTCCTTCTGTGGCGCCATAATAGCGCTGCCCCCTTTGGCAAAGCTGCGAAAGGGGGGGCACACCTGGCAGGACACCCACCTTTGGCAAGTGGGTGTCCTTGATAGAGCACACCTGGCAGGACACCCACCCTTGGCAAGTGGGTGTCCTTGATAGCGAGTGGGTGTCCTTGAAGCCCTGTCTTGCCGCGCCGGGTTCTACGGCTCGGAGGAGCTGCCGGCGACGTGCGGGATGAAATCGCCGTCGGCGATCAGGCTACTGCGCACGTGGCGGCGGTGCAGATTGCGGTGTCGGCATGGCAATACTCCAGGCGCGCGCCGAGCAGTTGTCAATTTAAGCGGCGCAGCCTCGCGGTAGCGAGTTGAGCGGGCTCTGCCGGTGATGGGCAAGACGCTCGACGAGCGCGGGGGCAACGCGTGCGCAACAGCGCGGGTAGCGCGAGCAGAAGCCAGGTCCAGTCTTGGCTCGCGGTGCTCTGCAGGTTGCAACCGGAGGTGCCGTTGGCGCTGGTCGCCGGCGACTCGTTGCCGAGATTCGCCTGTGACGTAGGCGCGGCGTTCGCCACCACGGTGTCGCTCGGCGGTGCGGTTGTCACCGCGGCGAGGGTCACAGGTGGCGCTATGGTTGGCGTTGCGGCTGCCTGCGTCGGTGCTCCCGGGGCGGGCCGGCTGACTACCACGGCTCCGTTGGCACCGGTGGCGTCTAGGCGGGCGCCATCGCTACCCGCGACTACGACGTTGTCGAGCTCAAGCTCGTGGCTGCCTTCGGCGGTATCCGGTGCGACCTTCACCTCGCAGGTGTACAGTACACTGCCGTCCGCGATCGGCGGCACCACCTCGAATGCAACCACGATGATTCGCACGGCGGTGCACTCTCCCAGCTGAGCGTTGCAGCCTTCGGGCAAGAACGCCGTCAGAGTGTCGGGTCGCTCGATCTCAGGGTTCACCAAACATGCCGGGCGGCCGTTCGGCCGGGTCGCAATCGCGATGTCGGCATCGACAGCGATATCGTTTTGAACACCGGCGACGGCAGCTCCGCGGGCGCGCAACCGAACCTGGATCTGGCCTCGCTCGCCGGCGGCGATGCGGGCCGAGCCGGCCTCGAGGACGACCGGCGGCAGAGGCGTCGCTGTCGGCAGCGGCGGCGTGATCGTAGGCACCGGCGTTTGCGACCGTGTCGGTGGCGGCGTCACCTGGTACTGCGCCAGCACACGGATGGCGCCGTCGCCACTCCTCACCGGCAGCGGATTTCCCAAGCTATCGGCGCCCGCGGCAGCGGTGATCAGCAAGGGACTATGGCCAAAAGCCGACGGCCGCGCCCAGCAGGTGATCAGCGGTGCGGCGCTCGGCAGAGTCGTGCCAGCATCCTTCATCGCAATGCGGATGTGCGTCCGGTCACAGTAGTAGCCGCAGAACTCGGCGTGCCGGAATGTCGCCTCCGCGGCAATCGCCGGGTCGACGACACATTCGGTATTGCCTCCCGTGCCGACGAGAGAAATGCCCCAAGTGGTGACCAGATCGAAGGTCAAGGTGTGGACCGGCTGGCCGTTGCTGCTGAAGCGGACAGTTATCGGCGCTTCGTCGCTGTTGGCACCGGTGAGCAGGTCCGCTTGCACGATCGCTGCTGTGTCTTCGGCGGTCGGAGTCGGTGTAGCCTTCGGAATGCTGCCAACGGCGACATCGTTGGCGCGTCCACTGACCGGAACGCGTGCGATCAGCTCACCACCGGCGGCATCGAGCACCGCCAGGAAGGCGGCGTCGCCGGTGGCGTAGAGAACGTCGCCCGACGGGCTGAACGCGAGTGCCCGCGTCACGCCGATCGGCACCGCGGAATCAGTCGAATTTCCCGAAACGAGATCGAGATGGGTCACATAACCCAGCTCCTGCCGCGTCTCCGGCTGCCGCTGTGCGTAGGCCAGGGTGATCGCAGCGCGCTGTCCGTCGCCGCTCACGGCGAGTCCGAACGGGGAGCGGGGGATCGGCCACGAAGAAGTCGCAAAGGTTTGCCCGTCGATGCGTGATAAGCTGTTTTCGCACGAGTCGGCGACGTAGGCGGTGTCGTCGCTGCCCAACATTGCCGCCACCGGCTGGGTGCCGATGACGGCGCGATCGAGAACCGCGCCGGAATCGGGATCGATCTCGAGCAGCGAACTGGTCGAGCCGCACGAGGAAGTCTGCGGGCCGCTGACCCCGGTCGCCAGCAGCGTTCCGCGCGAGGTGATAGCGAATACGGTGGCGCGATCCAGCAGCAGCAAGCTGCTTGCGAGACCACGATCCGGGTCGACGGTGATGAAGCGACCGTTGCCGGCTTTGCTGGCAGCGACACTGACATAGGCGCGGCGGTTATCGGCGGCGGCAAAGATGTTGGTACCGTTCTCGCCGAGCGGCAACGAAGCTATGCGCTGGAGCGACCCGGTTTCGAGAACGTCGACCCGTGACTCTGCCAGTACGAACACTCGGTGGCCGTCGGGACTGACGGCTAGCGCGAACGGTCCGTGAGAGACGACGACGCTAGCGAGACGCTGATGCGTCGCACCGTCGATCGCGGTCAGGGTGTCGTTGCCTCGTTCGACGACATAGACGCGATGATCTCCCTCGCTTGCGATCGGAGCTGGCGTCGGTGTCCCGAGTGATGGTGTCGGTGGCGGCGCCGAGCCGACCTGCGGGCAACGCGCGATCGGTGCGGTAGAGGCCGCGATAAGCTCGAACGTGTGTTGAATATCCCAATCTTCGCCGGTGTGCAGGACGACCAAGTCACCACGATCGTTCCAAGCGAGCACCGCTCCAGGGACGGGCGCACTCGCGCGCCCGTCGAGAGTGACAATCCGATAGGCCGCTTGCTGTGAGACTTGTTCGATGACGGCGCCATCCCGGCGTAAGGCGACCACTTGCCGCGCTTCGACGCTGGTGATCTCGGTCGCCTGAGATTCACCCAGGCGATAGGTGAACAGCCGCCCACGCGGCCATTTGCCGATATCGAAGAAGACACGATCACCGCGAAGCCGCAAATTGGTGAGATCGTCGTTCCAGTCATCCGGCGGGATCATCAAATCGGCAGCGGTCAGGCGGCGTAAGATCAGGCCGTTGACCACTTCGAGAAGAACGCCATCGTACCCATCGTACTGATCGGGCGACCACGCACGCGTTCGGCCGATGAGTACGGTGGTTCCATCGTCCGCGATTGCCCCTTCGCGAATGTCTTCACCGAGGAGAAACGGCACTAGGAGGCCGTGTTCGTACAGCAAGATTCCGTCGCCATCTCGCAACAACACCTTCCCTTGGCGATTGCTGACAAAGCTCATCGGCGAGCCGGAATCGGCCAGTTCCTCGCCATTGGCGATAGGATCGAAGTCCGCCACCAATTTTTCGATGGCAGCATCGCTGGCGCGGTAGATCGAATACTGAACGTAGTGAGTTTGGGATCTCCCCCAAGGGACGGCGCGCTGTGCGGTGAAGGTCAACGCGCCATCGTCACTGAAGGCGCACTGGCCGAAGCCGCGAAAGTAGTCGCCGTTCGGCGCCGAGTCGCCACTCTGTGCGATCAGATGCGCGCCCTCGCTGTCGATGCAGATCAATCCTTCGTGCCCCGACGCGCCCGGCACAACCAGCCCAAGTTGCCCGCCTTCACCGAAGCACACGCTGCCGGCGCCTGAGAATCCTCCGGTGGCGACCACGGCACCATCGCGAGCTGGGTCGCCGGAGGCCAAAGACAGCAGAGGTCCATCCGGGCTCGTGGTCCATAGCGCGTGGCCGGCCGTGCCATCGATACTCCAAGTGCTGAAAGCGACCGCTCCTGCGGCGTTGATCTCGGCATCTCCGATCAATGCGGAATAGTAGGTATCGCTCAAATCGTCTTCGACGTCGAACAAGACTTCTCTCGATCCCGTCGCTTCGAGAGCGACGACCTGGCGATCGCTGATCAACATCAACACCCGTCCGGTGTCGCTGACCCCGAGGATGCGCCCGCCGTTGTTCGCGCCGAGGTCGTGCCACTCTCCCGAGCGGATCAGGTAGACGTGCTCGACTCCGCCGGCGTAAGCGGTGAACGCCAGGTCACCGCCGGGTGCAACGGCAATGCCGTTGATCGATTCGATCGCACTACCGCCGGGGGCGGGATCTCCGGCGGCGGCGATCGATCGGACTCGTGTACGATCGGCGGCGACGATGCGCATCCCGTCTCCTGGCCCGGTGTGGCTGACGAACGACGCAATCACCTCGCCGGACTCGCTTACGCCAGCGATTCTGAGGCTGCGGGCGAACCCCGGCAGATTGCTGGAGTGGAGGAGCAGCGACCATCGCGCTCCATCGCTTATGAAAATCGCTTCCTCCACGTCACGCGGTGCGGAGTGACAGTCTGCGCCGGCCGGAACGAGGAAGGCATCGACAGCCAGCTGGCCGGCGGAGGTGATCCAGACATTGTCGAAGTCGAATAGGCAAATCGAATTACCACCGGCGTCTTGCGTCGGCGGAATCACCGTCCGGACGTTTCCACCTTCGCTGACCACGTAATAGAAATGGCTCTGCGCGCCGGGAGCGAACGCCGGGAATACCCCTGCACCATTGGCTGCTACCCTCGCCCCCCACATCTCCACTTGCACTCCCGGCGCATCCCGGGTCGTCCAGATCGAGCTCAACTGACGATCGGCAGCCCAATACAAACCTTGCGTCCCGTCACTCAACGTGGCGTGGACCAACGCGCGGCCGTCGGCGCCGATGCCCTTTAGGGTGAAGCCACCGGTTCCGATCGCGCCGAAGCCGGGGACCTCGTCGCCGGTCGACAGCACCGGGCGTGCAGCCACGGGCGGGGGGGTGAGCAGCGCCAGGCAAGCGATCAGATAGCCGAGACGACTCGGTAGCTTCATGGATGTCCCCTCCACGCAGATTCAGCCCGGGACCATGACAAACCGGCCGAGTCGGGTCTAGGACAATTCATCGCGTGAAATTTGGGAAGGGGGCGCACACCTGGGTAGCTGCCGTCTTCGCCGCGCCGCTCGATTGCTCCATTGCTCCACTGCTTCACTGCTTCACTGCTCCACTGCTTCCCTGCTAAGCATCCCCGATGCGCGATCTCACCCGGCGGCAGCTCGCACGGCTCGGCTTGTTGGCTCTGGCGGCGACGCTGCCGGGTTGTCATCCCGGACGTCGCTATGGGGAGCGCGAGCACCAATCGCTCGAGCGCCAACGCGCCGAGGAAGCACGCCATGCCGGCAAGAGCCGCTTCGGCGAGCTGCGCTTTCGCGGCTACCGTGAGCTCGCCAAATTGCCGTTCTTCGAGTTGACCGAGCAGGGTCGGCTGCGGTTGCTGATCGACGATCTGCCGCCGGGCATCGATTTCCACACCCATCTCGGCTTCAACCTGCTCTTCGCGCCGAATTTCGATCTGCAGCGGCGCACCGCGATCCAGTATCTGCTCGACTGCGATCGTCCCGACCGGCAATGCCAGCTCGATCTCGATACCTACATCAACACCGCCTTCGACGAGCAGTTGCACGACGACCTCGAGCACGAGTTCATCGGACAGCTGGTCTGGGGCAGCGCGGCCGCGGAAACGCACACCATCCCCAATCTGGTCGGCGAGCTCGACGAGATGCGCTTCGGCCAGGCGGCGGTGTTGCCGATCGCCGCTGGGCTACCGTTCCGCAGCGATCCGACGGAGCGCTGGATCGAGGCGATCGCCCGCTCGCCGCAGCCGCAACGCTTGATTCCGTTCGCCTCGGTGCATCCGGAAGACTCCGACAAACGCGACAAGCTGCGCCGCTTCGCCGCCGCCGGGGCGCGCGGCGTCAAGCTGCATCCGGAGATGCAGCGTTTCTTTCCCGACGACGACGGCGCGATGGAAATCTACGAAGAATGCGAGCGCCTCGGCCTACCGATCATCTTCCATTGCGGCCGCTCCGGGATCGAGCCCGAAGCGGTGCGACCCTACGCGCTACCGCGCTGGTTTGCCGCGCCGGCGCTCGAGTTTCCCAAGGTGCAGTTCGTCATGGGACATGCTGGGGCCCGCGACGCTGACGAAGCGGTGCGTCTGGCGCAACGGTTCGACAACGTCTGGCTCGAGATCACCGGTCAGGGCATATCGTCGCTCGACGGCATGATTCGCCAGCTCGGCACCGACCGGCTTTTGTTCGGCAGCGATTGGCCGTTCTATCCACTCGCGGCGACGCTGGCGAAGGTGCTGTTGGTCACCGAGGACCCGGCGGTGCGGGGCGGGATCCTGCGCGACAACGCGCTGCGCTGCTTCGCCACCGCCGCACGCGCCGAACGGGCGCCGACCTAACCATCCTTGAGAACCCCTGTAGCGTGCGCCCTCCGAGCGCACGGTGGGGCGGGGGCCGTGGACCGGTGCGCTCTGAGAGCCCACGCTACAGCGAATCGCCGAGGCTGCCGAAAAATCTATGAAGCGCTGCCGGATTATCTATTTGCCCTGGGCGGATCAGGTC
>DASPMH010000487.1:0-4233 GCA_035627175.1 Terriglobales bacterium
GGACCCCGACCGGGACGGCGACCGCCACGGCTACCGAAACAGCGACGTTTACGGCGACCCTGACCCCGACCGTCACCGCGACCCCGACCGCCAGCACGACGCCTTCGTCGACGGCGACACCGACTGAGACTCCGACGGCGACGTCTACTGCGACCGCGAGCGCGACCGCCAGCTTCACTCCCACCAATACTGCGACGGCAACCTTCACCAGCACTGCCACCGCGAGCGCGACGGCAACAGCTACGGCGACCGCGACTTTCACGCCGACGCGAACGCCGACCGCGACCGCGACTCAGACCTTTACGCCGACGCAAACGCCGACCGCGACGCCGACGTCGACACCTACCGCCACGTCGACCTTTACCGCGACGGCGACGGTTACGCCGACGGCGACGCCATCGGCTACCGCGACTGCGACCGCGACGATCGCCTCGTTGGCATTTATTACCAACTCGACCAGCACCGCGATCGCTGTCATCGACACCGCGACCAACCAGATCGTCGATACCATCACCGTGCCATTGCGCTCGTACGGTGCGGCGGTACATTCCGCGACCAATCGTCTGTACGCCACCGACCGCGACACTCGCTTGCTGGTCATCGACACCAGCAGCGAGCAGGTCACTCCGGTCACTCTAGGCAACCGGCCCGTCGGGGTGGCGGTGTCGCCGGATGGCTCGCGGGTGTACGTCGGCAATCAGCTCGACTCGAGTATATCCGTGGTCGACACCGGCGACCTGTCCAGCGTCACCGTGCCGGTCGGTGGCGTGCCGACGGGGATCGTCGTCAGCGAAGACGGCTCGGTCGTTTATGTCGCCAATCAAGTCGGCATCGGCGGTCCGAATGGCGGCTCCGTTTCCATCATTGATGCCGCTACGCTCGAGGTCGAGACGCTGGTCACCGGCGGCAGCCCGTTCGGTGTCGCGCTGCATCCGAACGGCAGCGAATTGTACGTCACCAGCGCCCGCACCGTCGGCCAACTTCTGATCATCGACACCGCCACTTTAGAGGTCGATACAGTCGCCGTCGGTATGCAGCCCTTCGGTGTGGCTGTGGATCCCGCCGGATCGAAGGTTTACGTCGCCAACGCCGGATCGAATACGGTCTCGATCGTCGACACCACGACGCGCGGGGTAACCACCGTCGCCGTCGGCAATGATCCGTTCGGGGTAGGGGTCAATCTTGCTGGTACTCGTGTCTACGTCGCCAATCAGAGCGAAGGGACGGTATCGGTGATCGACACCGCCTCGGCACAGACGATTGGCAAGATCACGGTCGGGGGATCGCCGATCGCCTTCGGTCAATTCATCGGACTGGTGAATTGAGGCCGCAGATCGGGCTGGGGAGGCTGTTCGTGAACGCCTGGATGATCAAAGGCCGGCACTTCGTCTGGCCACTACTACTGCTTCTATCGGCAGCTCTGGGCGCGCCGCTCGCAGATGCGAGCGTCCGCTCGGAGGTGCTCTATGCGCGCGGTCTGGTCCCATTCAACAACGGCTATTGGGAGCAGGCTTATCGTCTCTTCAACGAGGCGGTGAAAGCCGATCCTCGCGATGCGCAGGCACTGTACTACCGCGGCCTGACCCAAGCGCGCCGCGGCTCGCAGCGCGCCGCGGTGGCCGACCTCGAGCGCGCCTTGCAGCTCGACCCTTCGCTGGCTCAGGCCTCGCTCGATCTCGGCATCGCCTATTTGGATCAGGGCGACAACGCCAATGCTCGGTTGTGGCTGGAGCGTGCCTATCGACAAGGGGCGGACCGGCTCACCGCGGCGTTGTTTCTCGGCATCGCCTTGTACCGCAGCAACGATCTGCACGGCGCATTGCGCTACTTCGAGGAGGCGAAAGCCGATCCGCAGGCGCGCCAGGCGGCGCTGTACTACGGTGGCTTGGCGCTGATCGGTTTGGAGCAGACGCAACAGGGACGCAATGCCCTCGCCGAAGCGGCGCGAGAGCGGCCGGATTCCGAAATGGGGCGCGCCGCCAGCCGCTACGTCGCCGGCGATACCATCGCCCCGGTCGCCGAGCTGGCCGCGCCGGCGCAGCGGAGATTTTCGATCGGGACCTTGGCTCGCCTCGAGTACGATAGCAACGTCGTACTTGGATCCGACGATGCCATCGGCGACACCGAGGCGGATCCGGATGCACGTGCAGTGATAGGAGTCGGCGGCCGTGTGTTATTGCTGGAGAGCGACTGGGGCGACTTGGCGGCGCGAGCGAGCCTCTCGCAAAGCATCCACTTCTCGCAGCGCGAATTCGATCTGACCGCAGCGAGGGCGCGCATCGAATGGGCCGCAAAGCCCAGTTGGTGGGGGTATGGCGCCACCGCCGGATACGACTTCCATGCTCTGGAGTACGAGACCTTCTACCAGGATTTCGTCGTCAGCCCATGGCTGGCGCTCTACGAGCATGAGCGCACCGCAACCCAGCTCTATTACGGCTTCCGCTACCGCGACTTTTTTCGCGAGCCGTTCGACCCTTTCCGCGACGGCATCAATAATGCCGGCGGAGTACGGCAGTACGTCCTCCTCCCCGACGATGTGACCATTCTGCACGGCGGTTACCAGCTCGACTACGAGAGCCCCGAAGATACCGGCGACAGCGACATCTTCCTCGCCGCCGGCGCCGAGGACTTCGAGTATCTCGGCCACCAGATCGACCTCCAACTCGACTCGGCGGTGGATCTGCCGGCGGTCGGAGTGTTCTCGGGGTCGCTGGGTTATCGCTTCCGCTACGACGATTATTCGAATGACAACAGCCGCAGTCGCGAGCAGGATCCCAGCGATCCGGAACCGCGCCGCGACCTCGAGCATCTGTTCGCGCTGATCATCGCGCGCGATCTCAATGAGAACATTGCCTTCTTGCGAGATGTCACCCAGCGCACCGAGCTGACGCTGTCGTTGATCGCCGACATCAACACATCGAATCTCGATGTCTTCGCCTACGATCGCGTCATTGCCGGCTTCGGCATCCGCGCCGAGTTTTGAGGAAGCCGATGAGCTTGACCAGGACCTTGGTGATCTTCGTCGCGTCGCTGTTCGTCGTCAGCTCGACCGTCGCGCCGTCTTCGGGACAGGCCGATGGCGCCACTACCGAGACCGGTACGGTTGCCGCGGTCGAAGGCGCATTGACCGTACAGCGCGCCGGCAGCACGGCGTCGCTGCCGCTCGGCGCCGGCTTGGTTGCGGGAGATCGTTTGCGCACCGGACCCGGTGATCGGGCGAAGCTGGTATTCCTCGACGAGTCGGTGATCACCATGGCGCCGAGTACCGAGATCGTTCTGCAGACGCAGTCTTTCGAGCCGGTATCCGATCGCTATGCCTCTACGATTCAGCTCGTCAATGGCAAGATCGGCGTCGCTCTCGGCGATAAGTATCGCCAAGGCGACAACCGCTATGAAATCGAGACCCCTACGGCGGTGGTGTTGCGTGGCACCGAGTACATCGTCCTGTTCAACCCGGCGTCGCAAGCTTCCGAGGTGATCAGTGTCAGCGGACACGTCGATGTTCTCGGGCGCCTTGCCGTCGTTGGCGCAACGGTCCAGGTTGCCCCAGGCAGCCGTACCCAAATCAATCGCGGCAAGTATCCCAGCTCGGCCGCGGCGGTGTCGCCGGATCGCATGCAGCTCTACACTCAGGGACTCGACATTGTCGGCACCGGGCGTCGCGACGGATTGAACGTGCTCCATCCGGTGCTCAACGGCAACCTCGCCGCGGTCCAGGATGTTCCCGGTGCGAGCCCGCGCGCTGCGGTCACCGCCGGCGGCAAGCTCATCATCGGCCATCCAGGCGAAACCTTGGGGGAGGTGCTTTCCGACGACGTCCGCACTAATACGCAGCCGATCCTCGAGTATCGTCGCCTACAACCCGGCTTGCCCTTACCGGGCCCTGGCGGTGGTGGTGGAAACGGCGGCGTACACGTCGAGTTCTGAGCTCAGCGATTCGTTCAGTTCACCTTGACACAGACCGAAATCACCGGCGCTGTACTTGCGGACCTAAAATGTTTGTGCCATGAAATTTTCAACTGTTCCCGGCGCGTTTGCCGGGTATCGAGAAGGAGGTGAAACAATGCGGTTCGGACTGACAAAGATGGCTGCGGCAGCAGCGTGCGTCGGCCTGCTTGCTTCGGCAAGCGGCTGCAGTTCCAAGGGCAATGCCCAGGATTCGAGCCAAGTCGCGGCTGCGGCCGGTCGGGCTGAAGAGGCTGCGAACAGGGCGGCGGCTGCGGCGGCGAGTGC
>DASPMH010000488.1:0-6732 GCA_035627175.1 Terriglobales bacterium
ATCCGCCGATCACCGTGCCGGCCTGGTCGAGCATGCTGAGCAGCCGCGATCCGGGCGAGCTCGGCATCTATGGCTTTCGCGATCGCAGCGGCCACGGCTACGGCGAGAGCGCTTTCGCCAGCTCCTACTCGGTGCGGCTGCCGCGGTTATGGGAGATGTTGCCTCCGGGGGCGCGCAGCATCCTGATCGGCGTGCCGCAGACGTATCCGCCTCCGGCGGTCGACGGGTGGGTGGTCAGCTGCCTTCTGACTCCGAGCGCCGCTAAGGTGACCACCCATCCACCCGAGCTCCGCCGCGAGCTCGACGAAATGTGCGGCGGTTACACCTTCGACGTCGAAGACTTTCGCAGCAGCGATCGCAGCGAGCTGCTCGAGCGGATCTACGCCAAGACGCGCCAGGACTTCGCCGTGGCGCGACATCTCGCGACGACCCGCCCGTGGAACCTGCTGGCAATGGTGGTGATGGGCACCGACAGGATCCAGCACGCCTTCTGGCCTCGCCAAGACGACGACGCGGCGCCCGGGTGGTCGGTGTTGCTGGAGTATTACCGTGCGCTCGATGCCGAGATCGGCGCCCTGCAGCAGTGTTTGGCACCGGATGCTGTGATGCTGGTCGTCTCCGATCATGGTGCCAAGCGCATGGAAGGCGGGATCTTCCTCAATCAGTGGCTGATCGACAACGGCTATCTGCGCCTGCTCGAAGAGCCGGTGCAGCCGACGCCCCTGCGCCCGGCGATGGTCGATTGGGCGCATACCACCGCTTGGGCCGACGGTGGCTACTGCGGCCGCATTTATCTCAATGTCTCCGGTCGCGAGCCGGCAGGTACAGTCGCCGCGGCCGACGTCGAGGCGCTGTGCGACGAGCTCGCCAGAGGCATCGCCGGCATCGCCGGCCCGCAAAGCGACGCTCTCGGTTCGGTAGTGCATCGGCCCCGCGACCTGTACGCCGCGGTCGAAGGTGTCGCGCCGGAGCTGTTCGTGTATTTGGGAAACCTCGGCTGGCGCGCCTTGGGTTCTGTCGGCGCCGGCAGTTGGTATGCTGACGGCAATGACACCGGTCCCGACGGCGCCAACCACGATCACGACGGGATCCTGATTCTCGCCGACCCGCAGCAGAGCTACGGCGGCGTCGCCCTCGATGGCTTGCAATTGATGGATGTTGCGCCGACGGTATTGAGTTTTTTCCTTTCGCCATGCGAGTACCCCGCCGCCTTGCGCGGTAAGAACGTCAGACCAGATTTGATTTGAACGAGGAGATCATGAGTTCCAACCAAACCACCACCGGATTTATGCGCCACTGGGCGACGCTCGCGGGGATTTTCTGGATCAGCCTGAGCTTACTCTTGACCGAGCTGCTGCTGACGCGAGTGTTCTCGGTCCTCTTCATGTACCACTTCGCCTTCCTGGTGATCTCCCTCGCCTTGTTCGGGCTCGGGGTCGGCGGCATCGCCGTCTACCTCTATCCAGAACGATTCGCCGGTAATCTGCAGCGGCGCTTGGTGTCTCTGACCTTGGCGTTCGCTACCTCGATGGTGGTGCTGGTGCTGTTTCTCTTCAACCTGCCGCTCGCCCCTTCCGGGTCGATGCAGGGGGCACTGGTACTGATCCTCGTCTACCTGGTCTCCTCGGTGCCGTTCTTCATCGGTGGCACTTGCCTGTCCTTGTTGCTCAGCCGCGCCGGGCAGGAGGTCAGTCGACTGTATTTCTTCGATCTCCTCGGCGCCGGCTTGGGATGTTTTCTGATCATCCCGGCGCTCAACTATCTCGGCGGCGTGACCTCACTGCTGACCGCCAGCGCCGGTGCGGCGCTGGCGGCGGTTATGTTCGCACTGCCCGAATCGACCGATGCGCCCGACGAATCGCGCGCCGGCAACTTGCTGCATCGCACTCTGATGATCATCGGCATCGCCTTCGCTTTGGCCGCGCTCTTCATGTTCGTGGTCGAGCCCTTCGCTTTGTGGATCGGCGAGCGCCTCTTTCAATCGCACCCGGTGTATTCGAAGCGCCCTCATCCGTTTTCGCACTACTACAATCTGCAGGTCGGCCCGGAGATCCACCGCATCAGCTCGAGCTTGTCGTGGCCTCTCGCCATCGGCTCGCTGATCGCTTTCGCCGGCATGTACTTCGTCGGCCGCACCCGCGACGACGCTGCCGGCCGCCGGATGCTGGCGCGCAAAGAGCTGCGCTACGTCAGCGCGGTCGTCTTCGCGACGTTGTCGACCGTCGTCGTCCTCAATGCCACCACCGACGCGATCCGTATCCGTTTCGCCAAGGGCCGGGTCGAGTTCCAGAACCTCTACGAAGGCTGGAACTCCTTCTCCCGCATCGCGGTTCTGCCGCGCCGCGGCACCAACACCTACGCCTGGGGCTTGAGCCCGCAGTACAAGGGCGATCCCGGCGAGCAGCTGGCGCTCGACATCGACTCGCTGGCGGGCACCCCGTTGGTGAAGTTCGACGGTAACATCAATTCGCCCGGCATCGAGCACCTCAGCTGGGACGTCACCGCTCTCGCCTACGCCCTCCGTCCGGCACGCTCGACATTGATCATCGGTCCGGGCGGCGGCCGCGACGTGCTGACCGCGCTCAAGTACGGCAGCAAGGATATCGAGGCGGTCGAGCTCAATCCGCTGATGCGCGAAGTGGTCAACGAGAAGTTCGGCGACTTCACCGGCCGTCTCTACGAGCGTCCGGAGATCAAGCTGACCATCGACGATGGCCGCCACTACGTGCGCAGCTCGGAGAAGAAATACGGGCTGATTCAGCTCTCCCTGGTCGATACCTGGGCCTCGACCGCAGCCGGCGCCTTCGCCCTTTCGGAGAATACGCTCTACACCGCCGAGGCCTTCGAAGATTATCTCGCGCACTTGAGCCAAGACGGCCTACTGACGGTGTCACGTTGGCTCGACGAGACACCGCGCGAGACTCTGCGGGTGGTGTCGCTGGCGCGCGCCGCGCTCGGTACCTACGGCATCGACGACATCTCGGAGCGCATCATCGTCGCCGGCACGCCGCCGCTGCGCCGCAGCCACCGCTTCGGCAGCGTCATCATCGGCCTGCAGCCGTTCACTCCGCAGGAGATCGCCGCCGCCAGAGCGTTCATCGAAGAACGCGGCTTCGAGGTGATCTATCTGCCCGGCGACCCGCGTCATCCGGTGTTCTCGGAAGCGATCACCACCAAGGATTTCGATGCTTTCGTCGATTCGTACCATGTCGACGTTCGACCGACGACCGACGACCGGCCGTTCTTCTTCAACACCGTCTGGCCGCGCGACTTCCTGCGCTTCTGGGATGAGAAGCCCGGCCGCGTCGGCGTCCATCTGCTCGCCCGGGTGCTGTTGCTGGTGCTGGCGCTGGTCGCGCTGTTCATGTTCGGCCCGTTGTTCCTGCGCAAGCGCTCCGCCCTCGCCGATCTCGAAGGAGCGGCGCGCTGGTCGACGCTGTTGTACTTCGGTGCCTTGGGTTCCGGGTTCATGTTGATCGAGGTCGCTCTGATCTCGAACTTCATCTTGTTCCTCGGTCATCCGATCTACGCGCTGACCGTGGTGCTGTGCACCTTGCTGATCTCGGCCGGCGTCGGCAGCTACTGGAGCGGGCGCAACCTCAGCGCGAGCCGCGAGGCTCTTGCCAAGGTCATCGGCATCGAGCTGGTTGCGATCGTCGCCTTGGCCGCGATCCTAGAGCTGGTGTTCAGCCGGCTGGTGGGTTCCTCCTTCGCGGTCTCGGTGATGCTGACGATTCTGACCCTCGCCCCGGTCGGCTTCCTGATGGGCATGCCGTTCCCGATGGGCCTGCGCTTGCTCGATCGTGCCGGTCCGGAATGGGCGGCTCTGATCCCGTGGGTATGGGGCATCAACGGCGCCTCGTCCGTGTTGGGCTCGATCTTGGCGATCTCGATCGCGATCAACCTCGGCTTCCGCATGACGCTGCTCGCCGGCCTGTGCATCTACGGCGTCGCGCTGGTGACCTCGCGCTATCTCGCCGGCGGCCGTGAGGTCGAAGCCGTCGCCAAGGTCCGCGGCCTGCGCAAGGCGGCGGCCGATCCGGCCTGAGCGGTCGCTAGCGGATGCGGAGCGGGAGCGCGAGGAGAGAAATCTGACGTGATGGACGCAGTGGTCGTAACCGGAGGCGCCGGCTTCATCGGCTGCCATCTAGTGCGGCTGCTGTTGCGGCAGACTCGCATGCGGGTGGTGGTCGTCGATGCGCTCACCTATGCCGGCAGCCTGTCGAATCTCGCCGACGTCAGCGCCGATCCGCGCTTCCACTTCGTCCACGCCAACATCGCGGATCATGCCGCGATGTTGGCGGTACTGCGCCAGCATCAGCCGCGCTGGGTGGTCAATCTCGCTGCCGAGAGTCACGTCGATCGGTCGATCGAGGGCCCGCGGGCATTCCTGCAGACCAACGTCGACGGCACCTTCGAGCTGCTCGATGCGGCGAAAGAGTACTGGATCGCCTTGGCCGAACCGGCGCGAGATCAGTTCCGCTTTCTGCACATCTCGACCGATGAGGTGTACGGCTCGCTCGGGCCGCAGGGGTCGTTCAGCGAAAGCTCACCGTTCGCGCCGAGCTCGCCGTATGCCGCGTCCAAGGCCGCCGCCGATCAGTTCGTCAGAGCCTATCGCGAGACCTACGGATTGCCGACGCTGATCACCCACTGCTCGAACAACTATGGGCCGTACCAATTGCCGGAGAAGTTGATCCCGCTGGTGATTCTCAATGCCAGCGCCGGCGAGGCGCTGCCGATCTACGGCGACGGCATGCACGTTCGCGACTGGCTGCACGTCGAAGATCATTGCCGCGGCATGGTGGCCGTGCTCGAGCGCGGCCGGGTCGGCGAGCGCTACAACATTGGCGCGAACAACGAACGGACCAATCGCGAAATGGTCGAGCTCATCTGTGATCTGCTCGAGGAGCTGACTCCGGCCGAAGCCAATCCCAGTTTGCGGGCGCGCGGCATCCGGCGCTACCGCCAGCTCGAAACCTTCGTCGCCGAGCGGCTCGGCCACGATCGACGCTATGCCATCGACGCAACCAAGATGCGCGAGGAGCTCGGCTGGCGGCCGCAATCCGCCTTCGACGAGGGCCTGCGCCGGACTGTCGCCTGGTACCTGCAGCACAAAGACTGGTGCATCGACATGCGCAAGCGGATGAATGCCGCCTGAGCGCCTCTACCTCCCATGCTCTTCAACTCGATAGACTTTCTGATTTTCCTGCCGATCGTGCTGATTGCGACCCGGCTCGTCGAAGGGCGGGCGCGACGCGCCGTGCTGATTGCGGCCGGCTACTACTTCTACGGCACCTGGGACTGGCGCTTCCTCGGCCTGCTGATGCTGACCACGGTGATCGACTACGTCGTCGCCCAGATGATCTATCGCGCGCCCGACAAGCAGCGCCAGCGACAGATCCTGATCGTCAGCCTGATCATCAACCTCGGCATCCTCGGCTTCTTCAAGTACTTCAACTTCTTTCTCGACTCCGCCGTCGATCTGCTCGGCCTGCTCGGCCTGCAGGCGAACGTGCCGGTGCTGCGCATCCTGCTGCCCGTCGGCATCTCCTTCTACACCTTCCAGTCGATGGCCTATGTCATCGACGTCTACCGCGGTGATGCCAAGCCGGTCGATTCGTTCCTCGACTACGCCACCTACGTCAGTTACTTCCCGCAGCTGGTCGCCGGACCGATCGAGCGCGCGGCGCATCTGGTGCCGCAGCTGGTCAATCCGGCGCGGGTGACGCCGTCGCGCTTTCACACCGGCATCATGCTGATCCTCGTCGGCTTCGCCAAAAAGGTGCTGATAGCCGATTCCGTTGCCGTCGAGGTCGATCACATCTTCAGCAACGCGAGCGAGATGAGCTCGGGGATGCTGCTGCGCGGCGCGTACCTGTTCACCTTTCAGATCTACGGCGATTTTTCCGGCTACTCCGATATCGCTCGCGGCGTCAGCGAGCTGCTCGGGGTGCGGCTGATGATCAACTTCAATCAGCCGTATCTGTCGCAGTCGGTGACCGAATTCTGGCGCCGCTGGCACATCTCGCTTTCGACCTGGCTGCGCGACTATCTCTACATACCCCTCGGCGGCAACCGCTACGGTTCGTTGCTGACTTATCGCAACCTGATGTTGACGATGCTGATCGGCGGCCTGTGGCACGGCGCCAACTGGACCTTCGTCGTCTGGGGCGGGCTGCATGGCGCTGCGCTCGGGCTCGAGCGCGCCCTCGGCATCGGTCCGAAGAAGGGCGAGGAGGGCATGCGCACGCGGCACTTCGAGCCGCTCGGTGTGCTCGGAACCCTCCTGACGTTTCACTTCGCCGCGCTCTGTTGGATCTTTTTTCGTGCGCCCGACATCGGCACCGCGCTCAGCTACATCGCCGGCATCGTGCCGATGACCGGACTTTCCGACATCGGTCTATTGCCGTTTGCGGTTGGCGCTGCCTTGCTGGTGATCGATGTGCCGCAGTGGTGGACCGAGCGTCACACCGTGTTCTTGCGCTTGCCCTGGTGGCTGCGCTCGCCGGTGTACGCCGGCATCGCGATGCTGGTCTTCGGCCGGCTGATGTACGGCGGCCGCGAGATGCCGTTCATCTACTTCCAGTTCTGATCCGCCTCTCCTGAATCACCTATGGACCTGCTGCAGTTCTTCAGTCTGCGCCGTCTCGCCATCGCAGCGTACGGTATTGTCGTCGCCCTGATCGTCGGCGAGATCGGCCTGCGGCTGTTCTACAAGCAGGAAGAAGC
>DASPMH010000489.1:0-8563 GCA_035627175.1 Terriglobales bacterium
CGACCTGCTCGCCTGACCGCCTTGTCCTCCGCAGCCGGCCGTGAGAGAAGAAACGGCGAAGATCATGGATCGCCCTCTCTCCAAGCGCGGCACCGGCGCCAATCCCGAGAACCGCTACGAGCGGCTCCACGTCTCCTACGATCCGACCGACGAGGACCCGCCGCTGGCGACCGAGCTCTATCGCGACAGCAGCAAGACCATCCTGGCGGAGAACGACAGCCCTGACGTCGGCTTTCGCTTCAGTCTCAATCCCTACCGCGGCTGCGAGCACGGCTGCATCTATTGTTACGCCCGGCCGAGCCACGAATATCTGAGCTTCAGCGCCGGTCTCGATTTCGAACGGCGGATCCTGGTCAAACACGATGCGGCCCAGCTGCTGCGCAAGACGTTTCATTCGGCGAAGTGGCAGCCGCAGGTCGTCGCTCTTTCGGGAAACACCGACTGCTACCAGCCGGTCGAGCGGCGATTGGGGATCACCCGCGCCTGCCTCGAGGTCTTTCGCGACTTTCTCAATCCGGTGGCGGTGATCACCAAGAGCGCCTTGATCAGCCGCGATGTCGACCTGCTCGCCGAGATGGCGGGCGCGGGTACGGCGTCGGTGATGATCTCGATCACCAGCCTCGATCACGAGCTGGCACGACGGATGGAACCGCGCGCAGCCCAGCCGGAACGGCGCCTGGACGCGATCAGGACCCTGGCTTCCGCTGGCGTCCCGGTCGGAGTGATGACCGCCCCGATCGTCCCCGGACTGAACGACGAAGAGATTCCCGCGATCCTTGCGGCCGCGGCCGAGGCGGGGGCGCGCACGGCCGGCTGGGTGATGGTGCGGCTGCCGAAGCCTGTAGACGAACTTTTCGGCGAGTGGCTCGAGCGCAATTACCCGGCGCGCCGCGAGCGCGTCCTGCACCGCATTCGCGAATGCCGCGACGGCCGCATCAGCGACGCCACCTTCGGCCGGCGCATGCGCGGCCAGGGCGTCTACGCCGAACAGATCGAAGCCTTGTTCAAGCTGTCAGTAAAGCGCTACGGCCTGGACCGCCCACATCCGCCAGCCAACCTCGCCGCCTTCCGCCGCCCACCCCAAGCAGGCGACCAGCTCAGCCTCCTGATGTGATCCAATCCTCGACGCTGTAGCGCGCGCTCTGCGAGCGCGCCTCCGCGGCTGGGCGTCGCGCCGTGCCGACACGCAGAAATCCCTCGCGCCTAGCGGCGCTGAGGCTTTCGCCGGCGAAAGCCTCAGCCCTTTGGGAAAGAGGGCGCACACCTGGGGAGCTCGTGCCTCAGCCGACGATCTGCCAGGCACGCTCCGCCCGCTGCGCTCGCACGTTGCCGGCGATGCTGTTCAGGGCGATGTCGCGCTGCCAGCGCTCGCGTACCGGCTCTTCGACCTGCTGCCAGTACGGCGCGCAGCGCTCGAGCAACTGGTGACGTGCCTGGAAGACACCCTCGAGCGCGATCTGTACCGCCGCCGAGCTGGCATCCGCCAGTGCCAAGGCGCGCAGGCTGACCAGCAACTGCAGCAGCTGTTCGCGCTCCGGCCGCGGCCAGCGGTAACGCGCTGCCACGGCGAATACGTACGCCAGGATCGCCGCGCCGACGTGAAGGTCCTCGAGCGTGCGGAACGGTTTGACGTAATCCTCGTAACCATCACCCGCCAGCACGCTTTCCTGATCGAGCACGACCTCCACCAGCTCCAGGCGGCGGTGCGGCACTTCGGGAGAGAACGGCGTCGGCGGCATCGCGATCACGCGCACCCCGGGGCTGTCGAGATCGACGCGGGCGACCCGCAACCGGTTCCGTCCCTGGGGATCGGTCCCAACCGAAGCGACGACGAGAGCTATGCCGCCGTGTGAAGACATCGTCGCCCACTTCTTCTTGCCGTTGAGCACCAGCTTGCCGTCGGCACGCTCCAGCAGCGTCGCCTGCACCGCGCGCGGATGCCCGCCACCCTCCTCGGTGGCCGAGAAGCAAGCCATCCGATCGAGCGGCAGCGCCGGGTCGATGCGTCGCAGCGCCGCCTGGTATCCCGCCGCAAAGGCGTAGCCGACGCGATCGGCGATCACGCCGCCGATCAAAGCCTGATCTATGGCCTCGCTCCACGCCGCGCGCTGGTCGCGAAACACCGGCCACCACTGATCGATCGAGTCATAGCTGCGAGCCGCTTCTGGGGCTCGACTGAGCAGAGCGTCGAGAATGCCCGGCAAGCTCTGCGTCCGATTGTGCTCTTCCATCAGCGCTCCCTACTCCAACCCCTCCGCTAGCGCAGCACCGTCTCGGCGGGTCATCGGCGAAGCGCCTTAAGCCCCTGTGAATTCCAATCGTCGTCGCCCTCGTCGTCGACCTCGTCCTCGATGCGGAGATCTTGCCGATGGCACGGCGCCGCTGCCAGTCAACGATCCGACGGGCGAGGGCGACGACGATTGGGGCCCTGGAAGACTTCAGCCAGCGATTGCGCATTGACGAACGGCGCGACCCGCGCCTAGAGACGGGACGTGCGCGCGGCGCATCAGGAGGTGGTGGATGGAGGTGGGTGAAGGTTGGAACGGCGTGGCCATGGGCTCGGCCGCGGGCGTGGTCGAGTTGGCGCTGCGCGTCGCCGATCCTGAAATCGTCGCCGAGCTTATGCGGCATCCGGAGGGCGAAGCTCGCGAGCGCTACGCCTTGGGTGCTTTGCGCGTCGGGGTACTGGCCCTGCGCCAGGCAAGTGGCGCGGTCGACGCGAGTCAGATCCGTCGCGAAGCCGAGCAGCTGGTCGCCAATGTTCGGGCACTGCTGTCGGAACAAGGGACCGGCTTGATGGAGCGGCTCGGGGCGACCATCGGCCAGTATTTCGATCCCGAGACCGGTCGCTTCTCCCAGCGCGTCGAGCGCCTGGTCTGCCGCGATGGCGAGCTCGAAGCGGTGCTGCAGCGCCACCTCGACGGCGAGGCTTCCTCGCTGGCGAAGACCCTGGTGCAACACATCGGCGAGAACAGCCCGCTGCTGCGGCAACTCTCGCCCACTCAGAGCGACGGTTTGCTGGCGCAGCTGCGCAGCACCGTCGAAGCGAGCCTGAAGCAGCAGCAAGACCACGTGCTCCGCCAGTTCAGCCTCGACGATCCCGCTTCGGCGCTGTCGCGCCTGGTGCTGACCGTCGGCGACTCCAACGGCAAGCTCCGGCGCGAGCTGGCGGAGGACATGCTGGCGGTGCAGAAGGAGTTTTCGCTCGATCAGCCCGACAGCGCGCTGTCGCGCCTGGTGCGGCAGGTCGAGGATACCAGTAGGCAGGTGCGGGTCAGTCTGACGCTCGACGACGAGAGCTCGCCGCTGGCGCACCTGCGCAAGCAGGTTCTCGGCTTGATGGAGGAGATGAAGGTCGCCAACGGCAACTTCTTCACCGAGGTGCGCAGCACGCTCGCCGCGCTGCAGGCTCGCCGCAGCGAGAGCGACCGATCCAATCGCCGCGGTATGGAGTTCGAGGCGGCCGTCGGCGAGGTGCTGGCGCAGCAGGTGCGCAACAGCGGCGACGTGCTCTGCGCCGTCGGCAGCACCGTCGGCAATCTGCTGCGCTGCAAGGTCGGCGATTTCGTCCTCGAGCTCGGACCCGAATCGGCCGCGCCCGGGGCGCGCGTCGTGATCGAAGCGAAGGAACACGCCGGCTACGACCTCCGCCGCATCGTCGAGGAGCTGGCGCAGGCGCGCGAGAACCGCGGCGCAGAGATCGGCGTCGGCGTGCTGTCGAAGAAGACCGCGCCCGAAGGACTGGAGGCGCTGACGCGCATCGGGCCGGACATCATCTTGGTGTGGGACCGCGACGACGAAACGAGTGACATCGTCATCTGCGCCGGCCTGTCACTGGCGCGTGGCCTGGCGATCCGCGAGCGCAATCAGCGCGACGAAGTTCAGGCCGAGCTCGGCGCGATCGAAGATGCCTGTCGCCGGATCAGCCGCGGGGTCGAGACGCTGGCGGAAATCATGACCTCGGCGGACACCATCCGCACCAGCGGCGAGAAAATCCACCAGCGCGCCCAGAAGCTCCGCGACGATCTCAACAAGCAGCTCGAGGTGCTACGTACCAACGTCGATGGTTTGAAAGGGAACGCGGCGGCGGAGGCCGCGTAGGCTCACGCTGAGCCCCAGATCGCCTAGCTTCTTCGGTCGTGCTCGTGCTCGCGCGCGTGTTCGTAATCGTAATCGCCAAAGTTTTCACCTGGAAACCACCGCCAGCGGAAACCAGCGCATGCCGAACGCGGGTGATCGCGCCACCAGTACAACTCGCAACCCGATGCGCAGAGCGCGCTGCTCGAAGCGTGCCGTCAAGAACAGTGGGAACCCGACTGCAAACGCAAACCCGCCGCGCGGCAGATACGTGCGCCGCAAACCGAGCCAACGCTCGCCGATCAGACGCTGCGGACCGCGCAACTCGATGAAGCGCCCAACCGGGCAGAACAACACCATGTCGGGCCCGGCGCCCCGCAGTAGCGCCCGGTACTGTGCCGCGAAGCCACGACCCATCGGCGCGAGCTGCCAGCGCCGTCGCAAGCGGAAGCCCCGCAGCCGGAACATCGCGCCCAGCCAGCCGTGCTGCGCCAACACCCGCGACCAATCCTGCCACGAATCGCCGTAGCGCAGGTGGCCCGAGTACGACGCCAACACCGAATGCAGGCGGGCGAGGGTCCACCGCGGCCGCGACGGCCAGCGCCGCGGCGGCGGGTCTGTGCAGCGAATCATTTCCGCTTCGTCCCGCCGCAGGGTCACCAGCCGGCGGTGAAAGTCCTTGAGACTTCGATCCAATGCCGCCACCGTTCTTGTCCTCGGCGTGCGGTGGTTCCACCGCGTGCGCCAGCCGACGAAATCCACGCCGCGGCCTACACGAAAGGCTGGCGGCAGATCCGGGCGCAGCCGCAGCGCGAGCCGGGCGGCGAGATGCTCTTCGATCGTCTGTTTCCAGACGCTCAGCTCGGCCGGATCGTGCGCCAGCACGATCATGTCGTCGACATAGCGCAGGTACCAGCGGCATCTGAGCTCGCGCTTGGCGAATTGGTCGAGCTCGTCGAGATAGACGTTGGCCCAGAACTGGCTCGTGAGATTGCCGATCGGCAAGCCACAGCCCATCGATTACGAGCACGAGCACCGCTTCGCTGAGCACGAGCACGTAAGAACGGCCATTGCCAAACATGCGCGATTGACTGACGCTAACGTCATGAACACTCCCGCCGCGCAATCGTCTGGCCAGCCGTCGTTCGATCACGAGAAGCTGGATGTTTACCGCGTCGGGCTAGAGTTTGTGGCATGGTGCTTCGAAGTCTGCAGCACCTTGCTGCCGATCTACCGCGACGCGAAGGGGCAACTGCTCCGCTCATCGCAGTCGATCGTGCAGAACATCGCTGAGGGCAACGGCAAGCGTTCCGCGGCGGAGAGAAAGCGGTATTTCGAAATCGCGCGAGGTTCAGGAATGGAAAGCGCAGCCACGATCGACGTGTTGCGCGTCTGCCGCGCCATCGAACTCGAGGTGGCCGTCGGCGGGAAACGGCTGCTCCATCGGGTGGTGTCGATGCTCACGCGGATGACGGAACGCCAGGAAGAGGCTCCAGCGGAGAGAGTGTAACCCCATCCGTTCGTGCTCGTGCGCGTGCTCGTAATCGCGGAGACGGCGCTGCCAGCGGGCACCGGCCCCCCCCATCGATTACGAGCACGAGCACCGCTTCGCTGAGCACGAGCACGAATGGGTGGGAACTCTGCCTCTCCGGTCGTGCTCGTGCGCGTGCTCGTAATCGTAATCGCGGAGACGACGCTGCCAGCGGGCACCGCCCCATCGATTACGAGCACGAGCACCGCTTCGCTGAGCACGAGCACGAAGGGGTGGGAACTCTGCCTCTCCGGACTTGCCATCCCCCTCCCTAGCCCTCCCCCGTGAGCAAAACTGCTCACGGGGGAGGGGACCGGAGCGTCCCCTCGTAGTCCTTACGACAACCTCTGCCGAGCGTAGTCACCGTAGCCTCAGCCGGTTTTCACGACCCCGAGACGGGTCAAGATGTAGGCGTACTCGAAGGCTACCTCCTTCAACAGGTCGTAGCGGCCCGACGCGCCGAAGTGGCCGCTGCGCATTTCGGTCTTCAGCACGAGCTCGTGGTTGTCCGTCTTGAGCTGGCGCAGCTTGGCGACCCACTTCGCCGGCTCCCAGTAACCGACGCGGGGATCGTTCAAGCCGGCGGTCACCAACATTGTCGGGTAGCGTTGCGCCGTGACATTTTCGTAGGGCGAGTATGACTTGATGTAGCGGTAGTACTTCGGCTCGTTCGGATTGCCCCACTCGTCGTACTCGGTGACGGTCAGCGGCAAGCTCGGGTCGAGCATGGTGTTGAGGCAGTCGACGAAGGGCACATCGGCGACGATCAGAGCGAAGAGATCGGGACGCATGTTGGCGACCGCGCCCATCAGTAAGCCGCCGGCGCTGCCGCCGTTGATCGCCAGCTTCGAGCGCCGCGTGTAGCGGCGGCGCACCAGCGTCTCGGCGGCGGCGATGAAGTCGGTGAAGGTATTCTTCTTCTTGAGCAGCTTGCCGTCCTCGTACCAGGCCCGGCCGAGCTCGCTGCCGCCGCGGATATGGGCGATCGCGTAGATCAGACCGCGGTCGAGCAAGCTGACGCGCGCGATCGAAAAGCTCGGGTCGCGGCTGAGGCCGTAGGCGCCGTAGCCGGTCAGCAACATCGGCGCCCTGCCGTCACGGCGGCTGCCGGCGCGATAGACGATCGAGATCGGGACCTTCTTGCCGTCGCTCGCGGTCGCATAGATGCGCTCGGATCGATAATTCTTCGGGTCGTAGCCGCCGCGGACCTCGGTACGCTTCATCAGGTGCAAAGCGCGCGTGCGCATGTCGTAGTCGAACACCGACTGCGGCGTCACCAGTGAGGTGTAGATGAATCGCACCGTCGAAGTTTGGAACTGCAGATTCGGGCCGGGGCTGGCGGAATAGGTCGGCTCGTCGAAGGCGATGCGGTGCTCTTCGCGACCAGCCAGATCGACGATGCGGATGTGCTCGAGCCCGTCCTCACGCTCGAACAACACCAGATGGTCCGCGAAAGCCGCGAGATCTTCGACGAGAATGTTGCGGCGGTGCGGAATCACCGGCTGCCAGTGCTTCAGCCCGGTGCGGCCGATGCGAACCTTGTCGAGCTTGAAATTGCGGGCGCGGTGGTTGTTGACGATGAAGAAATAATCGCCGTGATGATCGACGCTATACTCGAGCTTCGGCTGGCGTGCTTGGAGAATACGGAAACGCCCGTCAGGACGGTCGGCGGGCAGGTAGCGCACCTCCGACGAGGTCTTGGCGCGGCTGTGGATCAGCACGAAGCGGCGGCTGCGGGTGGTGACGACGCTGGCGTAGAAGGCCTCGTCTTTTTCGTGATGGACGAGCTCGTCCTCGGCCACGGGCTGGCCGAGACGATGGCGGTAGACCTTGTGCGGGCGGTGCGCTTCGTCGAGGACGACGTAGAAGATCGTCTCCGAGTCGCTGGCCCAGGCAATCGTGCCGACGTTGACGATGGTGTCGGAGAGCAGCTCGCCGCTGTCGAGATTCTTGACGCGTAAGGTAAGACGCTCATCGCCGGTCAGGTCGATGGTGTAGGCAAGCAGGCGATGGTTCGGACTGATGGCGTGACTCTCGACGGCGCAGTATTTCAGGCCGACCGCCAGCGCATTGTGATCGAGGATCACCTCTTCCGGCGAGGTGAGCTTGCCGTGCTTGCGACAAAAGATCGGATACTGCCGGCCGCGCTCGGTGCGCGAGTAATAGTACCAATCGTCGAGCGGAATCGGCACGTCGAGGTCGGTTTCCTTGAGCCGCCGGCGCATCTCCTGAAACAGCGTCCGCTGCAGCTGGTCGGTACCGCGGGTGCGCGCCCGGGTGAAGGCATTCTCCGCCTCGAGATGCGCGATCACCTCGGCCTCGGTCTTGTTGCGCAGCCAGGCGTAATCGTCGACGCGGACATCGCCATGCAGAGAGGTGAACGTCGGCCGGCGAGGGGCCGTCGGGGGAGATATGGCACGGCTCATCGCCTCGCTAACTATCCGCCGCGAGCCCGCGAGGCCAGAGACGCGCGGTAGGCTCACAAGCCGGGCACTTCGGCGTCGTGAGCGTGATTGATGGCGCGCCGCAGCTCGGCGTCGAGCTTGCCGCAGTCGAAAACTACTTTCTGGGCGTGCACCGATTCGACCGCGTTACGCGAGATGTGGTGATCCCCCGAGTTCTCGACGTAGACGACGACATGGGTCGGTGAGACATCGCGCACGGCACCGAACTCTTCTCCGCCGTCGTGGGTGAAAGCGTGGTAGCCCACTTTGATCTCTTCCATTGCGACCTCCACAGAAGATCGGCCGATGCTCGCCCTCACTGGCCGACAGGTCAATTCCAGGTCCACACACCAACAGTATGCGCCCCCTTTCCCAACCTTTCCCAAAGGGGGCAGCGCCGAAAGGCGCGGGGGATTTCCGCGAGTGGCCGCCGCTGCTGAAGCGCCGGTAAAACGCGACGGAAGAACCGGCCTTCGCGTGGAGCCCTTGCACAATGACACCAAGCCAAGTG